>JANMVS010000290.1:0-8501 GCA_031392885.1 Verrucomicrobiota bacterium | reverse complement strand
CTAAAAAACAAAACCGCCTGGCGGTTTTGTCATCAGCCCGGATGCCATGGCGCCGACCACGGCCGGACGAATCTCTGAACACTCTGGAGCTGCGCTGGAGAGCAAAGTATGAAATATCCGGGCTAGTATTTGAAAGCCGGTTTTGACGGGGAGCGATTATTGTCTATGGTCTGGTTAACCCAACCGGGAACAAGCAGACCTCATCCTCGTCTCACCCTCATGACTTATCGTCGGATCACCTCACTTGGACTCGCCGTGGGCCTGCTGCTCCTGCCCCTCCGGTCTTTCGCCACCAGTGTAAACGCGCCGGAATTCAACCAATTGGTCAGCTCGGCCGACTATATCGTTCGGGCCATGGTCAAATCCGTCACCGCCGAGTGGCGGGAAGACAAGGGCCGGAAATACATCGCGACCAAGGTGGAACTGGAAATCCGCGAGATCATCCGCGGCATCCCCCCGCAGCCCCTGGTGCTGGAATTGGTGGGCGGCCGCATCGGGGAGGAAGAACTGGTGGTGGAAGGTGCCCCCAAATTCCACGTGGGAGACGAGGACATTTTGTTTGTCCAAGGCAACGGCCGGCAAATTTTCCCGCTCGTCGGCATCATGCACGGCCGCTACCCGATTTTTATCGATAAGAAAACCGGCCGCGAATTTGTCGTGCGCAGCAACGGCATGCCGCTTTACAGCGAGCAGGATGTTTCGCTGCCCATGACCATCCTGAGTGCGGTCAAGATGCAAAACCCCAAGGCCGAGCCCATGACCGCGGCCGCTTTTTGCCGGAAGGTCCGCGAGGTCGTGGCTCTCTCCACCCCGGAGAGCGCCCATTAACTCCGTGAAGGTCTTCCTTTCCCTCCTGCTCGCGCTGCTCACCGCGGCGGCGGCGTGGAGTTATACCTATATCAAGAACGACAACACCGGCCTGCCGGTCAAGTGGGACCCGGGTTTGGTCACACTGCGGATCATGCTTGGCACCAGTCAGACCCTGCTTGATGGCAGCAACTACAACAGTAGCGTAATGACCGCCGCCGAGACTTGGAATGCCTTGCTCGGCAACTTGCAGTTCCAGCCGCAGAGTGCGTCCGTGGCCACCGCGACCGACCACAATAAGGTCAACGAAATCGTCTTTGCCGCCGATGTTTTCGGCAAGGCTTTCAATGACACCACCCTTGCCGTCACCACCACTTGGCTCCTCGGCAACCAGCGCACCGAATCTGATGTGGTCTTTAACACCAAATGGACCTGGGATTCCTACCGCGGCCCCAAGCGCACCGGGCTCGTGGATCTCCAGCGGGTCGCCATCCACGAACTGGGCCATTCGCTCGGCCTGGACCATCCGGATGAGGATGCCCAGACCGTGGTCGCAGTCATGAACAGCCGGATCAGCGACGTCGACACCGTCACCACGGACGATATCACCGGCGCGCAAAATCTCTACGGCCCGCCCGGCGTGCCCGCCAACGACAAGTTTGCCAACGCCATTGTCATCACCCTCACCAACGGGGCGGCCAAAATCACCGGCTATAACACCAACGCCACCAAGGAACCCAACGAGCCCAAGCACGCAGCCAACGCGGGTGGCCATTCCGTCTGGTGGAAATGGATCGCCCCCGCCGCCGGTGATGTCTCCCTCGACACCCGGGGCAGTTATTCCGACACCGCGCTGGGCGTATATACCGGCACCGCGCTCTCCACCCTGACCACCATCGCGTCCAACGACGATATTAAGCCGGGCGTCATTCAGGCCAGCCTCGTGACGTTCAAGTCGACCGCCGGCACCACTTACTACATCGCGGTCGACGGTTGGGATGCCGACTCGTCCGGCCTCACGCTCAATCTCAGTCTCGAACCCACCGGTGGCACCCTGCCGACCATTACCACCCAGCCGGTCAGTGTCACCACCACGGTCGGCACGGATGCCAGCTTCAGCGTAGCCGCCCTCGCCGGGACCAACTCCCTCACCTACCAGTGGTTTATTAATAATGTCGCCATCAGCGGGGCAACCGGAGCGAGCCTCAGCTTGAAGAATGTTCAATCGACCGATGCTGGTTCCTACACCGTCAACCTCACCACCACCGCCGGCACCATCAGCAGCACCCCGGCCACCCTGACCGTCAATCCCGTGCCCGTTGTGGTCCCGCCCCCGCCCCCGCCCAGTTCGGGTGGTGGCGGTGGTGGGGCCCCCAGTCTCTGGTTCTTCGCCGCCCTGAGCCTGCTTGGTCTGCGCCGGCACTTGTTTCGTTCGCGCCCGTGAACGGCATGCGACCACTCCAGCAACTTCTCCCCGGCAAATTGCCCTGGCTTTTTCTGATCGTAGGTCTGGCCGCACTCATCATCCAATTTAATCCCGGCTGGCGGGAGACACTCCTCTACGACCGTGACACCCTGCAACATGGTCAGTTTTGGCGCATCTGGACCGGGCACCTCGTTCATTTCGGCTGGCCGCATTTTGTCGCCGATGCGGGCCTGTTTGTCATCTTGGGCGGTTTACTCGAAGCCCGGCACGCCCGGTTCAGCCGGCTGGCGCTGGTGCTGATGCCCATCTTTATCTCAGCCATCATCTATTGGTTTGAACCAACCCTGGTCCGTTATGGCGGCCTCAGTGCCGTCAACCTCGGCCTCCTGCTCTATCTCGCCGCCCAGGGCTGGCAGCGGCAGTGGTCGGACTGGTTCTGGCCGGCGGTCCTCCTGATTTATGTTGGCGAAATCATCTTTGAAATCATCCAAGGTGGCCGCGGTGGCGGCATGATCCGCTTCGACGATCCCGGCATCCACGTGGCCACGGGCGCGCATCTGGCGAGTGCGGCCTACGCCCTGCTGGCGTGGTTGGCGGCGGGGCGCCTGCCCGCCGGCGATATTCTCAAAAGGTAGGGCGAGTCGTCCCGACGAGCCGCGGCCCCGAGATTATCCCAGATAACGCAGTTGGACACAGAGTACACCGAGGTAAGCACAGAGCGCACAGCGAAATGCCTCAAAAAATTGCGCAAAGGCCCCAGCACCCGGCAGGTGAATTAATATTCGGTGATCACCGCCCTGTAAGTATTTCTCCCTGCACTCCTTCCTGACTCTGTGATCTCTGTGCCAAGATCGATCTGAGGAATTTAGGATTATTTCGCCACCGGCTTGGGGTCGGCCGGTGGCGCGAAGCTCATGGGCAGGCGGACTTTCACATAGGCCGGCACCCCGCCGTCGCGCGTGATCGGCGCGTAGTGCGTATGCTGGAGCGTCAGCAGCGCGCTGAGCGCAACCGTGTTGTTGGCGGAAGTCACCACCCGCGGTGCCCGGACATCGCCACGCCGATCGATATAAAACTCGACAACGCACTCGCCGGCGGCCGGCTGGCCGCGGCCATCGGGCAGGACCATGAGTTTCACCTCACGCAATTCTACGGCCCGATCCAATTCGACGGGCTGGGCCAAGCGATAGCGGTAAAGGTCCTGGGAGCTTTCGTAGACCCGGCGACTGGCAAACTCCATGGAGGTGCTGCCAAACGGCCGTGCGGTCAAGCCGTAGCGAAGTGCCCGTTGTTCGGGATCGAAAAAATAAACCGTGATCTCGCCGGAGGCCTGCACGGCCTTGCCCAGGGCGCGGCCCGGTGAAAATACCGCCTCCTGCAGGATTTTCTCCGCCCGGGTCAGCAGCTCATGATGCGTAGCTTCGAGCGCGAGATAGTCGACGAGTCTGCCCTCCTCGTTCACGGTAACCAGGAATTTGACGGTTGGATTCCCGAGCAATAGCGACGTGAGCTGCGACGGGATCACCGCCTCGAGGTTGCCGGCCACTTGAATCTGACTGGTGTCAGAATCACCCGCGGCGGCTTGCAAGTCAGAACCAGAGGCCCAGGCCGCCAGACTGATCAGACCAGCCCACCCGACTTGCAGGAAGGATTTCATCGGTTAACGGGATACGCCTGTCCGCCCTAGTCAAGGGGCATCAATGCACCATAATCGGTAGGGACATACATATCGAATCGGCGAGATACCGGGGGTTGAACCTTGCCATGGGCCAAAGCGATTTTGATCTTTGGCCACGGCGAAAGCGTCCATTTTCCCCGGCCATGCCCTCTCCTCCCTCACCGCCCCGCGTCCCGGCGACTCCCCGCCCGTCCGGGGTTTCCCCCTGGCCGCTGCGGTTGGTCTTGTTGGTCGGAGCGCCGCTGATTTTTTTCGGACTGCTGGAGGGCACCTTGCGACTGGCAGGATTCGGGACGAGCCCCGATTTCTTTATTCCGGATGAAACTCAACCGGGATTCTACTGCACCAACCCAACTTTCACGAAATCGTTTCTACCGGCCCACTTCGGCATCCGCCCGCTGAATTTCCGCCTGAAAAAGACCAAGGAAGCGAACAGCGTGCGCGTGTTTGTGCTCGGCGAATCGGCCGCCCAGGGCACCCCGGAACCGGGCTTCGGCTTTGCGTCGCAACTGCAGGCGCAGCTCGCGGCCCACTACCCCGGCCGGAAAGTTGAGGTCTGTAACCTCGGGATCACGGCGATCAACTCGCATGTCGTCTACCAGGTCGCGCGCCAGCTGCCCGATTTTTCGCCGGACCTGTTCGTCATTTACCTGGGCAACAACGAAGTGATCGGCCCCTATGGTCCCGGCTCAGCCAACTTGGCGACCATGCCGCCGCGGTGGGCGATTCGCGCCAGTGTCTGGGCGCGCGGCATGCGCACCGGCCAACTGCTCCGGCGCCTCCTGCCGTGGTTCGGCGGCAGCGGGGCCCAGGCGCCGGAGTGGCGCGGCATGGAAACCTTCGCCCAGCATACCGTCCGCGGAAATGATCCGCGGCTCGAGGTCGTTTACGCAAATTTCGAAGCCAACCTCCGGGACATCCTCGACCTCGCCGCCCGGGCCGGCGGCAAGACCGTGCTCGCCACGGTCGTCGCCAACCTCAAGGACAGTTCCCCGTTCGTCTCGCTGCACCGGGAGAACATGACGCCGGCAGACCTCGCGGCGTGGAAAACCGCGTTCGACACCGGCCTGCTCGCCTGGAACCTGGCTGAACCTGACCGGGCGCAATCGCAATTTACCGCGGCCCTGCGCCTCGATGCCGAATATGCGGATACCCATTTCATGCTGGGCCGGCTGGCCGAAGCCCGCGGCGAGCTCGCGGCCGCCCGCCAGTATTTTCTCGACGCCTTGCACTGGGATGCCCTGCGCTTTCGCCCCGATCCCCGGCTGAATGACATCATCCGACGGGTGGCCCGCGAGGCTGGACCCGACGTGCAGCTGGTCGATGCGGCCCGCGTACTGGGGTCGGACGCCGCCTCACCGGCCCCGCTCTGCGGCCATGAATTGTTGTTCGAGCATGTGCATTTCAACTGGAACGGGAACCTCATGCTCACCGGTCTTCTGGCCGAAGCCTGCGCCGCACTCCTCCCCAGCCCGCCCGCGCCGGCCGGTTGGCTCAGCCCCGCCGCCTGCGCGGAGGCCCTCGGCTACACCGAGTATGGTCGGCTGACCATGTTAGACACGATCGCAGAGCTGACCGGCAAACCGCCCTTCACCAACCAGCTCACTTTTGGGGAATATCAGACGGAACTGAAGCGCGACAGTGAGCAGACTCGGGGGCAGACGATGAGCCGCGACGGGTTGCTGGCCGCCTCGGCGAAAGTTACCCAGGCGCTCCAGCGCAATCCAACCGAGCCCGGGTTGATGATCCGGCTGGAAAATATCGAGTTCGAGTTGCGAAACTTTGACCGGGCCCTGGAACTCATCGACCAAGCCATGCAACTGCAGCCCCGCTCCGCCGTGCTGGTCACCCAAAAGGCCAACCTGCTCCAGATTTTTAACCGACCCAACGAGGCGGAGCAGTTGCTCCTGAGCTCCACCCAGACGGATCCCTACTATTTTCCCGCCTGGCAGGTCCTGGTCGGCATCTGGGGCAAGACGGGGCAGTTCGCCAAGGGCAAGCGCACCCTCGAACCGCTGCTGGCGAAAATGCCCGGCAATAATTATCTCCGCCTGGCCTACGCCGCGCTGCTCGCACGTGGCGGCGAAGCCGGATCGGCGGAGCAGGAATTGCGCACCGTCCTGCGCAACGATCCGTCCCATACCTCCGCCTTGGAGCAACTCGTGCACCTCTGCCAGCAAACCGGCCGGGAGTCCGAGGCGGAGGCGCTCATGCAGGAGGCGGGCAAGTTCCAGCCACGCAATTCCGCCAACAACACCCGGCTCGCACAGAGCTACGCGGCCAAAGGCGACTCGGCGAACATGGTGATCTACCTTCGCGCCCTGGCCGAAAGCGGTCCCACTGATGCCTCGCTCCAACTCGAACTCGCGCAGCGCTTGACCGACTTGGGCCGGGAGCCGGAAGCTCTGGTGTATGCGCGCCGGGGGAAGAAAACCGCCGGCGCCGAGGGGAACGCCGAACTGCAGCACGCCGCCGACGAACTCGTGCAACGGCTATCCAAATCTTGAGACCATGACGGCCATACTGGGCATTTCCGCTTTTTACCACGACGCCGCCGCGGCGCTGGTCGTGGACGGCGAAATAGTCGCGGCCGCCCAGGAAGAACGGTTTACCCGGATCAAGCATGACGCTTCGTTCCCCCAAAACGCTGTGGACTACTGTTTGCGGCAGGCGGGATTGACGGCCGCACAGATCGATCACGTCGTGTTCTACGAAAAGCCCTTTCTGAAATTTGACCGGCTGCTGGAAACCCATCTGGGCGTCGCCCCCGCCGGCTTCCGCACCTTTCTCAAGGCCATGCCGCTGTGGCTGCACGAGAAACTCCAGTTGCCCCGTGTAATGAACCGCGGCTTGGGCGGCCAGTACCGGAAACGCTACATTTTCACCGAGCACCACGAAGCACACGCGGCCAGTGCGTTCTTTCCCTCACCGTTCGAGGAGGCCGCGATCCTGGTGCTCGACGGGGTCGGCGAATGGGCCACCTCCAGTCTCGGCCACGGGTCGGGCAACCAGGTGACCCTCACTCACGAGATGCCCTTCCCGCACTCACTGGGCCTGCTTTATTCGGCGTTCACCTATCACTGCGGTTTCAAGGTCAACAGCGGCGAATACAAGCTCATGGGGCTCGCGCCCTACGGCGAACCCAAGTTCTACGATTTGATTCTGGAGCATCTGCTCGACCTGAAAGCGGATGGTTCCTTTCGCCTGGACCAGTCGTATTTCAATTACTGCGGCGGACTGACCATGACCTCGGCGAAATTCAGCCAGTTGTTCGGCGGGCCACCGCGCCGATCGGAGTCGATGCTCACGCAGCGCGAACTGGATCTGGCCGCCTCGGTGCAAAAAGTAACGGAACTGATCATGCTCCGGATGGCGACGCACCTGCACCAGCTTACCGGATCCAAAAACCTGTGCCTGGCTGGCGGCGTCGCCTTGAACTGCGTCGGCAACGGCCGGTTGCTGCGCGAGTCGCCGTTCGAGCGGATCTGGATCCAGGCCGCGGCCGGCGATGCCGGCGGTGCACTCGGCGCGGCGCTGTTTGCCTGGTATCAGTTGCTCGAGAATCCACGCGTGCCGCAACAGCCCGACGGCCAGCGCGCCTCTTTGCTCGGACCGGATTATACCGACGGCGAGGTCGCACAGGCGCTCCGGCAGAAGCAGGCCGTTTACCACCGGCACGACCGTGACGAGGAACTGTGCGAACGCGTGGCCGGGCTGATCGCCGGCGGCCAGGTCGTCGGGTGGATGCAAGGCCGGATGGAGTTCGGCCCGCGCGCCCTCGGGAATCGCAGCATCCTCGGCGACGCGCGCAACCCGGCGATGCAGTCCATGATGAATCAAAAGATCAAATTCCGCGAATCCTTCCGGCCGTTCGCACCCATCGTGCTGCGTGACCGCGCCGCCGACTATTTCGAGCTGCAGCCCGGACAGGAGAGTCCTTACATGCTGCTCGTGGCCCCCGTGCGCGCCGACAGGCGCGTGGCGGCAAATCCGACCGCCGCCCACGGCCTGGCCCAGGTGAACGAGCCCCGCTCCGTCATTCCGGCCGTCACCCACGTGGATTACTCCGCTCGCATCCAGACGGTCGACGTAGCGCGCAACCCCCGCTTGCACCAGCTGCTCACGGCGTTCGACCGCCAAACTGGCTGCCCGGTGCTGATCAACACCAGCTTCAACGTGCGGGGCGAACCCATCGTGGGCTCACCCGACGATGCCTATCGTTGTTTCATGGCGACCAACATGGACGTACTGGTGATCGGAAATTTCGTCGTGCTCAAGTCCGAGCAGCCCGAGTCCGCGCGCGTGAACGCCCAGGAATATCTGAGCAAATACGAAAAGGACTGAGCCAGAGCAACGCACCTGAGGTCACCACGAAAAACCCCAAAGACATGAAATGCCTGCCACCAAAACCCGCGGTCTGCCGGATTTCATCCTTTCGTGTGTTTCGTGTATTTCGTGGTTAACTCCGACTGAATCGTTCTGATTAAAATCCCCCCCATGTCCCTCATCCGCATCAACACCCAACCGTCCCGCCAGCAGCTCCTCGGGTTCAGCCTCGCGTGGTTGGTCTTTTTCGGCAGCTGGGGCGTG
>JANMVS010000189.1:0-8479 GCA_031392885.1 Verrucomicrobiota bacterium | reverse complement strand
CGCCTGCCGCGCGAGGAGTTTCTCAAGCTCCACACGCGGCTGCAGCACCGCTTCGACGACGAATGGGACCAGCAGATGGAAGCAGATGCCAAAGCGGGCCGCTTGGATCATCTGGCCAAGGAGGCAATTGCCGACTACCGGGCCAGGACGACCAGACTTTTCCCGCCGAATGAAGAGCCACGCCAACGCTAAGTTCTGGGCCCACTACCACACGCTGCCGCACCCGGCCCAAGCGCAGGCGCAGAAACAATACCGGCTTTGGCTTCGTGACCCCGCCCATCCTTCGCTCCACTTCAAACCGGTCGGAAGCTTCTGGTCAGTGCGGATCACCAAAAGCATTCGCGCCCTTGGTGTGCGGGACGGCGAAACAATGATCTGGTTTTGGATCGGCCCACACGATGGCTATGAGCGGATCATCCGTGAGGAATAAGGCGCGATGGGCTGACGTGAGATTACACCATTGCCAAATACAAATCCCAGGGTAACGAAAAATAGTATCGCTCTCAGTTCTGTTGGGTGAGAGCCAATATCAGGGGAGGGCATGCTCCGCTGCTGCAGGACCATTTTTTGATTCCCAGCCGGCGGCGCCCTCCGTTAGCGTCCGGCCGCATCCTCCATGAAACGTCTCCTGCTGCTCCTCCTTGCGTCGCTTTGTCCCTTCGCACTCAGTGCGGCCGAAAAAGCCAACACCGTGCTCATTCATCCGGGCGAAGTCATCTACGTCCGGTTCTCCCAATCGGGCGGCAAGATCAAGCTGGTGAAAGCTGCGAAGACCCCGGATGAAGCGGCTCAGGTGGTCCTGACGCTCGACCCGGCGGATCCGGCCAAAAAAAATTTCCCCCTCAATCTGAAATTGGAAAACAAGTTTACCAGCGACTTGATCTACAAGGCCCAGATGCGGTCACTGACCGAAAACCGGAAGATGATGGCCACGGTATACCCGGTGGTGGCGGGAAAAATGTCCCTGATTCCCTTCCCACCCAAAGTGGAGGAAGTGGCGGTCTTCGCGTTCGAACTGGAACGGTGATCACCTCCGGTCAGCCGTCCGACCCTCAGCGGGTTTTCACCTCACCCCGGGGGTGCGCCACAGTTAAATCTTCTGGCCGGTCACGGGACCAAGGCATGCGCGCTCACGTCGCTGGTTCGACCGCAAACCCGCGGTCGAACCGACCGACCGCGACGACCTGAACGCGCATCCCACGACTCAACGCACTTCCCCATGACCGCCCGCCCCTCCCAAGATCCCCTCCACGGTGTTACCCTGGAAATGATCCTGCAGCAACTGGTCGCGCACTACGGCTGGGCCGAGCTCGGCCGGCGGATCGATATTCGCTGCTTCAATTTCGCCCCCAGCGTCAAATCCAGCCTGCAATTCCTCCGCCGCACCCCCTGGGCCCGGGCCAAGGTGGACGAGCTCTACCTGTATTTTCGCCGCACGGAGACCCCACCGCATTAATTCATCGCCCCCGCGCGAACTGATTTATCATCAAATACGCAGATAGATTGGCCACAAAAAGTGCAAAAACAGAATGTGGGGGCACAAACGTAGAGCGACGAGCAGTCACATCGCAGGTGATGACACTGAACATTGCCGTCGGGATTGGTTCAGAATTTCCTCTAAAGATACCCATTTTCGTGTCTTTAGTGTTTTTCGTGGTGACCTCCTAATGTATGTGTCCGGCCGGCCCATCCGGCTTTCCCCTCGACTCGATTTTCCGCTCCGCTGATTCTCGTCTCAACCGCCCACCCCGATGAAAAAAATCCTCCTGTTGCTCTTCACCCTCCGGCTCTTGGCCGGCACAGCCCCGGCGGAAAAAATCGACCTCGGCGCGGGCCGAACCGCCCATCTGACCGTGCCCGAGTCCTGGCAGGCGGCGGAGTTGCCGGCCACCACGCCCGGCCGGTCCACCGTCGGGGTGAATGCCCGCTACGTCCCCCGGAGTGGCAGCAACGACGCCGTGTTCATCAGCTTCTTGATCGTGCCCGATGACCGGTTTGGGGATCGCGACAACCTTCAGACCCTCATCGAGGAGTCCACCCAGGAGTTCGCCGCCGGCTCCGTCGAGCGCAAGGCCATCCTCAAGGTGCTCAAGCTCGCCGGCAAATCCGGTTATTCCTGCACGTTCACCGACGCCAACCTCGTGGGTAAGCCGTCCGTCAAGGACGACTACAAGACCCTGACCTCCTGTTTTGTCTACCTCGGCGACCATGTCATGCTCAGTGCGACCGTCTTCAGTGACGACCTGGCGGGCAAGGGCTTCGCCGAGGGTCTGCGCCTGCTGAAATCTATCTCGCTGCAACTGCCCAAAGATACGATCTGATACCAGCGTCCCGTAATATCTGGACTTTGGGTAGGGCGAGTCGTCCCGACGAGCCGCTCCGAACCACGGCTCATCCGGAGGATGTCAAACCAGCGCAAAGCGCTAGACGCCCTACCTTGAGCGGTCTATTTATCGCGGGACGTTGGTATGAACCCGGCTCAGCTCTGCAGCATCCGCACCCGGCGGTGCTTCTGGGGGAACTGCAGCGTCACCACCGTGCCGGTGCCTTCCTTGCTCTCGAGACCGACGTGGCCGCCGTGGTCGCGCATGATGCGCTGGACGATCATCAGACCGAGCCCGTGGCCATCGGTCTTGGTGGTGTGATAGGGGGAAAACAGTTTCACGAGATCGTCCTGCTTGATGCCGGCCCCGGTGTCGACGATGAGGATGAAGACCGAATCGTCGTCCGCGCGGACCCGGATGCCCAGTTTTCCGCCCGGCTGCATCGCCTCCATCGCGTTCTTCACGAGGTTGAAAAACACCTGCTTGAGCTGGTTGCGGTCGGCCATGATGACCGGCGTGCTCGCGGGCAACTCGCCCTCCACCTTGATGCCCCGGTCCGCGAGCTCCTTGTCCTGGAAACGGAGCACGTCCTCGATGACCTCAACCACGTTGACCTCGGCCAGGTCGGGCGGGCGGGGCCGGATGGCCTCGAGAAAATTCCGCACGATGCCATCGAGTCGCGTCACCTCGCCCTGGCAGATCTGGATGGACTCCGCAAGCGAGACCGTCTCCTTCGTGTCCCGCAGTTTTTTCAATTTCCGCTCGATGAGTTGCAGGTGAATGGTGAGGGAATTGAGCGGGTTGCCCAGCTCATGCGCCACCCCCGCAGCCAGCAGCAAAATAGAGGAAGTTTTTTCGTGCTCGATCAGTTCCTTGGTGGATTTTTTTTCCGTGGTGATGTCCGCCAGGATGATGGCGAAGCGCGCCGCGCCGCGCTCGCCCTCGTGGAACGGCACCATGTAGAGCCGCACGACGCGGGGCGCCGGGTAGGTCAGCTCAAACTCCCGCGTGATGAGCGGGTGCCCGTCGTGGCTGTCCCGCTGGCTTTCGCCCTCCAGGGACGCGCGCAGGCCCGGGACCAGCCGCCACAGCGTCGCCGCCGCCCCCGTCTGGTCCTTGAAACCAATCATCCGAGCCCCCGCCTCGTTGGCGTAGTCGATCTCCCCGTCGGCAGTGATGACGAGCACGCCCTCCTGCAGGATATTGAAGACGGAGTCGAGCAGCGCCCGCTCGCGCGCCAGCCGTTGCACGAGCGTCTGCAAGCCGGCCGCGTCGAGCCGGTCGATGCGCCCAAGCACCTTGTCGAGGGAACTGTGTTTCTTGCCGGACATGGCCAAAAGCAATACGCGCCGAAGCGTTTCAATCAAACAGTATCATCTGTCCCTCGAGGTCGCGTGGTTGGGCGTAGAGCTTGCGCAGGAAACTGTCGCGATGCGCCACACTGCGGCCGCGCTTGAGGATGGCCTCGCGGTGCTCCTCCGTGCCGTAGCCCTTGTGCTGGGCGAAGCCGTAGCCGGGGTGCACCTTGTCCAGCTCGTCCATCAGCCGGTCGCGCGTCACCTTGGCGATGATTGACGCCATCGCGATGCACAGTGAGCGGCCGTCGCCGCTGACGATGCCCTGGTGCGGATACGGGAAATTGCGCAGCGGCAGGCCGTCGATGAGGATCGGGCAGGACACGGTGGGCCGGAACGCCTCCTTCTCGGCTTCGCTGGCAAACAGGTCGGGCTCGATTTTCCGCTCGAACGCCTCCGGTGGATAAATGCCCTCGAGCGCGCGACGCATCGCAAGCTTGGTCGCCCCGAGGATGTTGACCGTCTCGACCTCCGCCACACTCGCGGTGCCGTAGTTGGCGTGGATTTGGCCGAGTTTGCCGAGTTCCTCAAACTCGGCCCAGAGCGTGGAGCGCTCCTCGGCGGACAACTGCTTCGAATCATTGACCCGGCCGGATTTGCCCACGGCCCAGCGGCCCTCCAGAAATTCCTGCGTCACCAGCACCGCCGCCGCCACCACCGGGCCGGCGAGCGCCCCGCGGCCCGCCTCGTCCACGCCGATCAGGCTGCCGAAGCCGTAGATCTGCTTGAGGTCGAATCCGCGCAGCTGGCGGCGTTTGGCCATGGCGGGATTGCAGGTCGGGCTTTACGCCCGACCTGTCGGGCATAAAGCCCGACTTACAGTGGGAAACATCTTCCGCTTCACCGCTTCCACTCCGTTTTCTCCGGCGGTTTCTTCAGCGGCAGCTCATCGAGCTTGCCCGCGGCTGACACGACTTCGTAGCAGGTGCGAAAGTGCAGTTTGGCGAAATGGCCGAGGGCCCGGGCTCCGAATTTGTCGATCAGCACGGACGCCTGCGCTTTGGCCGGCGCGCCGGCGCCTTTCTGGAGCTTGTCGCCGAACTCACGGGAGAGCGCATGCATCAGCCGCACAAACTCGGCGCGGGCGACGATGGAAGCGGCCGCGACCACCGGATCCTCTTCCGCCTTGGTGCGCATCTGGAGATTGAAGCGTTCCAGACCCTTTTTCTTCATCACCCGCTGGACGAGCGGTTCCTTGGAAAATTGATCCAGCAGGCCGCGCTGCACCCATTTCTTTTGCAAGGCGGCGTCCAGCGCGTCGGCATGGTGCTGCGCCAGCAGGCGGTTGAGGCTCGCATAGGGCCGCAGCATGGTCCGGTTATATTCGCCCATGTCGAGGTGGCGGACCTCGACCACCACCCCCGGCGTGTCGCGGATCAGTGCATCGAGCTTCAGAATCTGGGCATCGACGATCGTCTTGCTGTCGCGCACGCCGGCGGCGAGCCACGTTCGCACCGCGTCGCCATCCGCGATCACGGTGGCGGCCACGACCGGGCCGAAGAGATCCCCCTTGCCGCTTTCATCGAGCCCCGCATGCGGCTCGTACCAGTCGGGGTGCCGCACCTCGTTGTAGCCGAGCTTGGGCGCGCCGGTGACCTCCGCCTCGATGACGTTCTGCACAAAATCCTCGGTGTCCTTGCCGGCAACGACCACCTTGCCGCTGGTGTAGGCCGTCACGTTGACCTTCGGGCCCTTGAAGGCAAAGCGCGCATACGGCACTTCGGCTGTCTCCCAGTGTTTCGCCGCACAAGCCGCCTGCAGCTTCTGCATCTGCGCGTCGTCGAGTTTGATGGTGTAGGAGGTGATCGCCTTGGGTTTCTCTTCCTCGGCGTCGTCGGACCGTTTGGGCATGGGATGACTAGCCACAAAAAGCACAGAAAGCACAAAAGGAAAATGACGGCTTCACTGTATGCGATTTTGCGCCTTTTGTTCCTTCTGTGGCCAATTTTCCGTCTTTAACCTCCAGCCGCCCGGCTTTCCAGGCCGCGTTGCACGCCTGGTACCGCGTCCACCAGCGCCCACTGCCCTGGCGTTCCTCTCCCTCACTCTACAAGACAGTCGTGTCGGAGTTCATGCTGCAACAGACGCAGGTGAAGACCGTCCTCCCCTACTTTGCCCGCTGGCTGCGTGCCCTGCCGGACTTCACCGCTCTCGCCGCCGCGCCTGAAGCCAAGGTCATAAAATTCTGGGAAGGTCTTGGCTACTATTCGCGGGCCCGCAACCTGCACAAACTGGCGCAAGCGCTCGTCGCCCGGCCCACCCTGCCGCGCACCCCGGCCGAGTGGCGCGAATTGCCCGGCATCGGCCCCTACACGGCTGCGGCGATCACCAGCATCGCCTTTGGCGAACCCGCCGCGGTCGTGGACGGCAACGTCGTCCGCATTCTCGCCCGGCTGACCGGCGAGGGCCGGCTCTTCCGCGACGGCTCCGCGGCCGTGATACATTTCACCCCCCTCGCCGACGCGCTCCTCCTCGGCAGCAATCCGGGTGAGCATAACCAGGCGATGATGGAACTCGGCGCCACCCTCTGTCGGCGGCAAAATCCCCGGTGCCTCGTGTGCCCCGTCGTGGAATTTTGCGTCGCAAATAATCGCGGCGTACCGGAAAAGTTTCCCCGGCTGAAGCCCAGGATAATGGAGCAGCGGCAGGTCACCCGCATCTGGTGTGAACACGGCGGCAAATTGCTCCTCCGCCGCGGCCACGCCCAGGCGAAGCGCCTCGCCGGCCTCCACGAACTGCCGGAGGCCAGTGACCTGCGCTTGCCCGCCTCCGACAAAAAATCGCTGCTCGCGATCAAGCGCCGGGTCATCACGCGCTTCCAGATCACCGAGTCGATCTACCGGCTGAAAGCATCTTCGGTCGTAACCAGGCAAGTCGCCGCCACCGCCTCACTCGAATGGGTGCCATTACGCCAACTCGACCAAATTACCCTGTCCGGCCCGCACCGGCGGTGGATTGGGGAGTTGCTCCACCGGTAGGGGCCGGGAACTGCCCGCCGAGTCGCGCGCCATCCGCGTCAGCCGAACCAAAACATGTTTGCGCCTTGCCCCGTTTTCCGGACGTCGCACGATTTTTTGCCAGCCCCCCCCTCGCCGCCTGCTCTGAGCTCAGCAACCCGATGAATAACCCTCCCGATCCCTTCCACGCCCCCCGCACCGAAGCCGGCGTCCTGAAATGTCCGTTCCACGGCGAGACGATTCCCATGATCCTCCGCCATGAGGATGTGCGGAAGGCGGCCAAGGACTGGAGAACGTTCAGTTCGGATGCGCCCTTCCGGGTGCCGATTCCGTCGGAAGAGGGGGTCCGGACCATGCGGCAGCTGCCCATCGAGACCGATCCGCCCGACCACACCGAGTACCGGGAGATTGTCGAACCGTTCTTCAAGCGGGCGAAAGACCCCGCCGTCATCGCCCAGGTGACGGCGTTGATCGATGCCTTGCTGACCGACGCGATGGCGCGCGATTCGATCGAGGTGGTCCGCGAGTTCGCTCTGCCGCTCCAATCCCGTGCCCTCACCTTCCTGCTCAACGTACCGGCGGCGGAGGCGGAAACCTGGATCAGCTGGGGTGTCCATGTTTTCCACGACGGCGGCGACGGCAAAAAGAAGGGGGCGGCACTGGAGATCTACCTGCATCAACGACTCGACCAGGCGGCGGCGAATCCCGGGGAGGATTTCTTCAGCGCCCTCCTCCGGGCGAAATTCCGCGGGCAGGCCTTGACCCGCGATGAGATGATGGGGTTCGCCAACCTGACCTTTGCCGGCGGCCGCGACACGATCATCCACACCGTCTCCTCCGTCCTCGCCCATTTTGCCCAGCACCCCGAAGCCCTGGAGTTTCTCCGGCAGGACCCGGCGCGGATCGTCCATGCCAGCGAGGAATTCTTCCGCGTGGTCACGCCGCTCACCCATATCGGTCGCGTGTGCCCGGTGGAGACCAACGTCCACGGCGTGACCGTCAAGGCGGGGGAACGCATTTCCCTCAACTGGGCCTCGGCCAATCAGGACGAGACGGTGTTCACGGAGCCCGGCGAGGTGAGACTGGACCGGAAGCCCAACCCGCACGTCGCTTTCGGCTTCGGCGCGCATGTCTGCCTCGGCGCGCCCCACGCACGGCTGCTCATCCGCACGCTGCTGGAAAAATGTGTCGAACAAGTCGGTCGGATCACGGTCCTCGCCGCGCAGAAGCACGTCGAGACCGAGGCGGTTTATCAGCGCACCGTCGGCTATGAGTCGTTGACGGTGAAGCTGACGCCACGCTGATGCTCAGATCATGTGGGCGGGGTGCCCTCACCCCGCGAGGCATCCCCCACATGCGGAGTGAGGGCACCCCGCCCGCAAAAAATCAACCCTGCCGCCCAAACCGCGCCTCGACGAGATGCTCGACGCGTTTCTTGGATGACAGCACTTCCTCCCGGGTCAGGCGCGGGCTGAGCTCGATCACGAGCGTGTGCTCCGGACGCCAGAAGCGGCTGACCATCTCAAAGTCGATTTTGCCCGACCCGATCGGTTGGTGGTCGCGGCCCTCGGCACTCACGTCGTGCAGGTGGAAGCCGATGGCGTTGGGGGCGTTTTTCTCAAGGTGCTCACGATGATTGAGCAGGCCCATGTTCTGCTTGATCTGGGCGTGGCCGACGTCGTGCCAGTAACCGCAGGCCGCCGGCTTGGCCATCGCCGTGATTAGCGCGGGATGGTCGGCATCGAGCGGCAATTCCTCGAAGGCCTCCCGGTTTTCAAAACCCAGCCGGATGCCCTTCCCCTCGGCATAGGGCAGCAACTCGACGAGGCCGGCCTTGGTTTGC
>JANMVS010000100.1:0-2118 GCA_031392885.1 Verrucomicrobiota bacterium | reverse complement strand
GCCGCGGCGGAGCGGGCCGCTCCGCCCTACCTCACGCATCGTGCGGTCAGCCCAATAGGCGAGGCTCAATAAGTAGGCGTTTTGCAAACGCACCCTCGCTCAATGTGGGCCGTCGGCAAACACCTGGCCACCGACGATCGTGCCCGTGCAGTGGCTGGTGTATTCGAACGGATCGCCGTCGTAGAGGGCGACGTCGGCGTCCTTGCCTGCCACCAGTGAGCCGGTGCGGTCGGCGATGCCCAGCAGTTGGGCGGCGCCGCTGGTCACGCTGGCGAGGGCGCCGTCGAAGCCCAGCCCATGCGCGGCGGCCACGGCGGCTTCAAACAGCACGACGCGCGTCTTTGGCACATACGCCTCGTAACTGCTCTGGAGGGCGATCGGCACGCCAGCCGCGTGCAGCTGGCCGGCGGTCTCGACACTGAGATTTTCCATGTCCTCAAAGCTGCGCTGCATGGTCGGATGCACGATGACCGGGAACCCGCTGGCCTTGATTTGGGCGAGGACCAGGGGCGCGTCGGCGCAGCCGTCGAGGATGATCTTCAGTTTGAACTCCTGCGCGACGCGCAGTGCCGAGATGATATCCTGCTGGCGGTTGGCGGTGATCAGCAGCGGCTGCGTGCCATCGAGGGCGCGGAGCAACGTCTCGGATTTCAGGTCGCGGCCGGGCCGCTTGGCCTCGTCCTTGCCTTCGCGTTTCTTCGCGTATTCCTGGGCCTTGATGAGTTCGGCGCGCAGCATGGCAACGGCCTTGGACCGGTTCCCGGGCGACTTGGTCGCGGAGGGACCGCCCTGTCCGGGCGGAGCTTCCGCCACGGTGAGGCCGTTGCGGCCCAGGGTGACGGAAGTCATGGCCGCAGGATTGATCACATCCTCGTCGGCTGTGCGGCCAAAGGTTTTCACGATCATCGTTTGGCCGGAGATGAGCGCAGCGGGAGCGTGCCCGGTATTGACCGTGGTCACACCGTAGGAACGCACCCAGGCGACGAGCGGATCCTTGGCGTTGTAGGCGTCGATCGCGCGCAACTCGGGCTGCATCGCGGAGGACTTTTCCAGCATGTCCTGATCCTGCGTTTGATTGAGCAATCCGGAGAGACCGACGGTCGCATGGGCGTCGATGAGACCGGGAGTGACGACGGCGGCTTGCAGCCGGCGGTAGCCCGCGGGAATTTTCACCACGGCGGCGGAGCCGACGGCTTCAATCTTGCCGTCGTGGATGAGCACGACGCCATTTTTGATCGGCGTCCCGGCCATCGTGTAAACGGTGTCACCGGTAACGGCGAGATTCTCGGCGCGCAGGGCGAGCGGCGCGGTAAGGAACGAGAGCAGGAGAAGGTGGGCGATGGTTTTCATTGGTCACCTCCATTGGCGGCGGCAATCAGGTCCCAGGCGCTGGTGAAGCAGCAGAGTTGGGCGCGACGGGAATCGCCGGCCCCGGCCCCGCCCACGGCGTAGATGTGATCCTGGGGATTGGAGAGATCGAAAACCTTTTTCCCCTCTACCCAGGTCTGTTCCACCTGGCTGTAGACACTCAGCGGGTCACCCGAGAGCAGGATAAAATCAGCGTCCTTGCCGGCCTCCAGGGTCCCGACGCGGGCGTCGAGGCCGAGAATCTTGGCGTTGGCCAGCGTGACGGCGGCGAGCGCCCCGGACCGGCTCATGCCGGCGCGCACGGCGAAAGCGGCGGAGCGCAGGAAGCGGCGGGAGTCGCAGATCGGATCATCGGTATGCAAGCCCACCACCACGCCGGCCTTTTCGAGGAGGGCGGGCGTGCGCCAGTCGGCGTCCCTCGCCTCCAGCTTGCCGCCGGGGGAATCGATCATGATGACCGAGCAGGGCGCTTGGGCCGCGGCGATTTCCGGGGCGACCTTCCAGCCCTCGCTGATGTGATGCAGCACAACCTTGAAGCCGAATTCCCTGGCGAGGCGCAGCACCGTCAGGATGTCATCGTGCCGGTGAGTGTGATTTTGCACGATGCGCTTGCCATCGAGCACCTCGACCAGTTCCTCCAGGGCGAGATCACGGGCGGGGATTTTTTCCGGGTCGCCGTTGGCGCGCTTGAGTTTGTCACGGTATTCGGCGGCCTTGATGTATTGTTCGCGGACGAGGGAGGCGGACTTG
>JANMVS010000049.1:0-5074 GCA_031392885.1 Verrucomicrobiota bacterium | reverse complement strand
CGTGCGTCTGCTCCGCCCACGGGGCGCTCGGCGAGGCGACCCGCGGCGGCGGATGTATCGCGCTCGACCAAGTCGATGCGGCCAGTCTCGCCGGAGCGATCCGGCAACTGTTGGGGAACCCGGCTGAGCTGGCGGCCCTTTCCGCCACGGCTCGCGCCCGACCCGCACGGTCCTGGCGCGAATACGCCGCCGATTTGACCGCGTGGATGGGCACCCTGCCCCGCCGCGCCTGAGTGCGGACGGCTTTGCGGTTGCTTTGCCCCCCACTCTTACCTCTATTCGCCCCACCAATTTCCATGGCCCTGTCCCTTTTCACCAAGACCAAAAAAGCCATCATCGATCGCGCGCAGGATGATTATGCGACGAAGATGCGGCTGAAATACAAGCCCTACTACCACACCATGGAGTCGCAGCAGGGCACGCACATCCGGCTGCAGGGGCGGGATATGGTCATGCTCTCCAGCAACGATTACCTCGGCCTGTCCTTTCACCCGAAGGTCATCGAAGCCTGCGGCCAGGGGGCCAAGGCCTGGGGTTCCAGCACGACGGGTGCGCGCATTTCCAATGGCTCGCGCGCCTATCACACCGCGCTCGAGGAAAAGCTCGCCGCCTTTCTCGGCCGCGAGGCCTGCCACGTCAGCGTCGCCGGCTATGTTTCCTGCCTCTCCGCCGTCGCCACCTTTGCCCAGAAGGGCGACCTCATCCTTGCCGACAAAAATATCCATTCCTGCCTCTGGGATGGCGTCCGGCTGTCGATGGCGGCCGTCGAACGTTTCAGTCACAACAACCCCGAGGACCTGCGCCAGATTATCAAGGACGTGCCGTCCAATGCGCCCAAGATGCTGGTCGTCGAGGGCGTTTACTCGATGGAAGGCCACGTCTGCCGGCTGCCCGAACTCGCGCAGATCGGCGAGGACGCCGGCTGCTTCCTGGTCGTCGATGACGCGCATGGGTTCGGCGTACTGGGCCGGCAGGGCCGCGGCACGGTCGATCACTTCAAGCTGAACGATAAGGTCGATATCCTCTGTGGCTCCCTGTCGAAGTCGCTCGCCAGCACCGGGGGGTTTATCACCGGCTCCCGCGATCTCATCGAATACCTCCGCACCAATTCCAAGCAGACCCTGTTCAGCGCGGCCATCAGCCCCAGCTCCGCCGCCGCCGCGTCGGCTTCGCTCGATATCATGCAGTCGGAACCGCAGCATCTCGCCCGCCTGTGGAAAAACACCAAGCGCTACCGTGAAATGCTCAAGGGACTCGGCCTCGACACCTGGGGCAGCGAAACACCCGCGGTGCCCATCGTACTCGGTTCGAAGGAACTGGTGTACCGCTTCTGGCAGGCGCTGCTGGAGAAAGGCATCTTCACCGTGATGTCCATCGCGCCCGCCGTGCCGCCGGGCAAGGATCTCATTCGCACCGCCGTTTCCGCGCTGCACAGCGAGGATGATCTGGATAAAATCGCGACGGCCATGGCCTACGCCGTAAAGCAGATGTGATTGGATTCTGGTCGGGCGGAACCGCTGGGTCCGCCGCGATCAGGCTACGGCGCGCCCGGCGGTTCCGCCCTACCCACTCACCGCAACGCCTTCAACAGCACTCGCGCCGTATCCGCCCAGCGCGGGAGCGGTCGCGCCATCGCCTCGGTCTGCAGGCGCCGGCATTCGGTCTCCCCGGTCAGCACCGTCCGCAACTTTGCCTGCCAGTCGGCGGCGTCGTTAACCTTCACCACCAGGCAGCCGCCACCGTCCGCATTTTCCCGCAACACCGGCAGATCACTGCAGACACAGGGCACCCCGCGCCACAAGGCCTCGAGCAACGGCAGGCCGCAGCCTTCGGCAATGGTGGGAAACACCACGGCCCGCGCGTTCGCGTAGAGCCGGCCCAGTTCGCGGTCGCCGGTCTGGGCGTGAAAATGGAAACGTGGCTCGCGCTTTTGCAGTGCCGCCATCCGCCGCCGCACCGGTTGGCCAAAGTGGGGATTGACCCGGCCCACGATGTGCAGCTCGAAATTCAGGCCGTCGCGCCACAACGCCTCGGCGACGGCGAGGAGCAAGGTCTGGTTCTTGCGCGGCTCGACGATGCCGACGCACAGCAGTGAGGGCGTGCCTCGGTCGATCAGCGGATCGCGTTGCACCCGGTGGCTGCCATCGAAGTCAGCGCCCAGTGCAACGACCTCGACCGGCGCCTTGGGCGTAACCCCCTGCCAGCGCCAGAAGCCGGTGAAATCCCGTTTGGTCGACTCGGAGATGGCCCACGTCCGATCAAAACCCGCCAGCAGTTTCATGTATTCCGGATGACGCTGTACGCTCTGTGGCCAGGTGATGTGGGGGAACCGAACCGGGATTGCGTCGTGAAACATCGCGGCCAGCCGGCACGGCGGCTTTTGCACAAACGCCCGGAAGCCCGGCCGCTCCGCCTCGCTGAACATCTCCACTGTGAGCAGCCAGTCCGCCGGCCCGAAAACTACCGGCGCCCGTTTCTTGCCGGCCACAAAGCCGCGACGACGACCGTCCCACGCCACCGGCTGAACGGCGGAGCGCAGCTCGTCCATCAGCCGCGAGGTCAGGCGCATCAGCCCCGAGCGATGCTTCGCCGCGCCCATCTTGGTGATGTCGTAGTAAATCATGGGGCTGAATTAACCAAGGACAGCCCGGATGATCACGGATAAGGATTTTTTCACAGGAGGAAACAGAGCTAACAGAGGATCGGCCGGGTTCAATGGCGCTGTTACCTCGGTGGCCTCCGGTAAATCCAGCCCCAGGTTTGAACTGTATCCGTTCGATCCGTGAAATCCGTGGTCAAATTTTTCTTCATGATTAGCCCAGCATCGCCTGCTCGAAACACTTCACGAGCTTCGCCGTGTTCTGATGGGCGTCGTAGTTATCCTCGACCCAGCGGCGGGCGGCGGTGCGCAGGGTTTCGGCCAGTGGGTCATCCGCACTTAGCCGGCGGAGCGCGATCACCCAGGCGAGCGGCAAGTCCACGTCCGCCACCAAACCCGTGCGTTCCTGACTGATGGCTTCCGTCGTGGCCGACACGGGCGAGGTCACCACCAACACCCCCGCCGCCATCGCCTCCGGGATGACGTTCGGCAATCCGTCGCGGTCGCCGCTGGCCGCCACCACCCCGGTGTGCAGCAGCACGTCGGCCCACTCCAGCTGCGCCCAGACTTCCGGCTGAGGCTGGTCGCCGAGAAATTTCACGTCGCCCGCCAGACCCATTTGGGCGGCCGTGCCGGCCAGCTGCCCGTGCAGCGGGCCGCCGCCGATGATCCGCGCCTCAAAGGGCAGGCCCGCGGCCTTGAGCGCGACGTAGATGCGCAACTGGTAATCGAGACCTTTTTTTTCCACAAGCCGCGCAATACAGAGCAGGCGCAGCGGCCGGCGGTGGGCCCGCAGCGGTTTGAAGAGGGGAAAAGCATCCAGCCCGCGGCGGATGCAGACGATCTTGTCGGCGGCAACGCCCCGGTCGATCAATTCGCGGCGGCCCATCTCCGTCGAGGTGTGGATGAATTGGGCGTGCTGGAGTTTTTCCCGCAACCACCAGTCGCCACCATGCTCGTAGATGTCGTAGGCGTGGGCTCCGGTGCTGTAGGGCCAGCCGGCGATCCGCCAGAGCAACCACGCCGCCGTCGCGGGTGCGCCGGCCCAGACCCCATGTACGAGCGCCGGCGGGTCCTCGCGCATTTCCCGGTAGTAACAACCGGCGAAGCCCGCCCCGAGCATGTTCTCCCAAAAATTCAGCCACGAAGGAGCGCCCCGCGTCAGGACACCCTCGAAGAGATCACGCACGATCCGCGGCCGGCGGACGCAGTTCCAGGGAATGATGAAAAAAAACAACGGGATCAGCCGCCATTTGGGAAAGGCCTGCACCGGCAATCCGCGAAAGTCCCCGCCCCCGCCCCAGAGGGAATAGAGCTTCAGCGGGAGCCCCTTCGCCTGCAGCGCCGCGACATCGCGCTGCAGAAAGGTCTCCGAGGTTTTCGGAAACGTCGTAAACAGCAGGGCGATGTGGGGTGGTCGGGACAAGAGGGCCTTACCCCTACCCAATGGATAATCCGGAGCTCAGGAAAGAAGGAAATGCCCTGGTCGCCGCGTCCGCAGTCGTCACTCAGCCCGCGAGCCCGTGTATCCACTGCGACTTACTCTGGAAACCCCTTAATTACCCCGCATCTGTTTTGTAACGTGAAACGTTTCAAAGGACTCGCGTCAGGCCGGCGGGAGCGGGCCGGCGAGCAGATCGTCGAGCGGGTTGGTGGCCTTGGCCACGACGGGATGAAGGTAACCGGCGGTGGTTTCGATCGAGACGTGGCCCATCAACTGGCGGAGGGCATCGATACTTTCGCGCGAGTGGGTGGCGTAGGCGTGGCGCAGCACATGCGGGGTGATCAAGCCATCCAGCCCCGTCTGGCAGGCCGCCTTGCGGACGGCGCGCTGCAGAAAATCATGCAACAGGTGATAGCGAACGGTCTCACCGGTGCGCGGGTGGGCACAATGGCCGGCCGCAGGGAAAACCCAGAACCACTGCCAGGCCCGGGGAGCGCTGGGGTATTTTCGCGCCAATTGATGAGGCAAAGTGACGCCAATCGCCGGTGAATTCTTTCGGTCCGACTCCCAGACTTGCCGGGCCCGCTCCAACTGGATCTGCAGCGGTGCGACGCAACAAGCCGGGATGGGCACCCGTCGGTCTTTCCCGCCCTTGGCGGCGCGGATCACCAACTGCCCTTCGCTCCACAGGACATCCTTCACCCGGAGATCCAACGGCTAGGAAACCCGCAAGCCGCAGCCATAGAGCAGATCAACCAGGAGCCGGGCCGGAATATTCGGCCGGTCAGCGACCGCCTGGCGCAGTGCGCGGACCTGTTCGCGGGACGGGGCGGTTCGCTCGTGGACGGGCTTCTTGGCCCGCAAGGCGTCGATGTTCCCCAGTGGTTTTCGTATCACCTCTCCGTAGAGAAATAACAGGGCGGCCAGTGCCTGATTCTGCGTTCGGGCGGCAACGCCCTGTTTAAGCGCCAGATTCGTCAGGAAGGCTTCAGCCTTGCGCTCGGCCGGCCACACCGGCGGCAGGGTCAGGC
>JANMVS010000029.1:0-28111 GCA_031392885.1 Verrucomicrobiota bacterium | reverse complement strand
GGGCGAAATGCGCGAAGCCAAAATAACCTACTATTTAGGGTCTTTGAGCGCTTGACTTTGGTGAAATAGGGCGGTCCCCCAGCGAGGTCTGAAAATATGCCCGGGCGGCAAATCACCGGCGTCAGCGTATCCCCTTCCTAGCCTGCCGCCCGTCTGCAGGGAGAAAAATGAAGACCGCAGCCAGCGCAGTCCCAACTCCTGCTTGCCGGCCGACTGACCAACGGACGATCTATCACCTACTCGGCAAACTTTCTGCCAATAAATCCGTGGGAACATGCCTCCCATAACCCGAATATTTCATGATCGGATGGGGTCCGTCTCTTTTGCCGGGTGACGATCCCTGGAACGCCAGCAGGCGTTAACGGGGCACACCGGATTTGTCCGGGCCGTCGCCCGGCAAAGGAGACGGGCCCTCCAAAAAGTCACCTGACGCCATGCCGCCTGGCGTCAGTCTATCAAACGATTCTCAATCGTCGGGGCTAAACCCCGACCTACAGTCAATGCGGCGGCTTCGCCTCATAGACAACTTCCCCGCCCACGACGGTCATCACACATTTCGTGCGAAGGATTTCGGGTTCGGGAATCTGCATGATGTCGGCGGACAGGACGGTGAAGTCCGCCCACTTCCCCACCTCGATGCTGCCGCGCTCCTTTTCCTCGAAGGCCGCGTAGGCCGCACCGAGGGTCAGGGCGTGCAGCGCCTGCTCGCGCGTCAGGCGTTGCTCCAAATGCCAGTCAGCATTGGCGAAACCGTCCAAGGACCGCCGCGCCACCGCCGCGTAGAACTCGATCATCGGTTCGCCCCGCTCCACCGGCGCATCGGTCCCGGCCGCCAACACCGCACCCGATTGCAGCAGGGACTGCCAGGCGTAGGCTCCCGCCAGCCGGGCCGGGCCGAGCCGCTTCGGCGCGAAATACAAGTCGCCGATGGCGTGCGAGGGCTGCATCGAGGCGATCACGCCCAGCGACGCGAAGCGTGGAAGGTCCGCGGGACTCAGAATTTGGGCATGCTCGATGCGCCAGCGGGGTTCGGCCACGCCCCGCTGGGCCACCGGCACGACCGCGAACGTCTCCGCGTAGAGGTCGAGCATCAGCCGGTTGCCCCGGTCGCCGATGGCATGCGTCTGGATCTGGATACCGCGGCGCAAGGCCTCGGCGAGAAATGGCCGGAGATTTTCGGCCGAGTTCATCAGCAAGCCATTTGAGGCGTAGTCCGCATAGGGCTCCAGCAACGCCGCGCCGCGCGAACCCAGCGCGCCGTCGATATAAAGTTTCACTCCCCGGCGGGTATAGCGGCCTTGGGTCTCGCCCAACACCGGGCCGGTCTTGAACAGCATCTGCGCGGCCGGACCCGGACCGCTCAGCGCATCGTAGACGCGCAGCTTGATTTTCCCCTCGGCCACGAGGCGGCGAGTCAGCTCGGCGTCCTCAAAACTACTGCCGGCGTTCTGGACGCCGGTCCAGCCCAACGCGACCTCGCGCGCCGCACCCACGACCAACGCCCGCTCGGTTTCCGCCGCCGTTGCTCCTGGCACCAGCCGGTTCACCAGCCGCATCGCCTGATCCACCAGCAGGCCGGTGGCCTCTCCCGTCAGCGGATCGCGCAAGATCTCGCCCCCCGACGGATTTGGGGTGGAACGGTCGATGCCCGCCAGTTTCAAGGCCAGGCGGTTGACGACGATGGCATGTCCATCTGCGCGCCTGAGCACCACCGGATTGTCCGGCGATAGATCGTCGAGATCGGCGGCCCGCGGGAAGATCGCCGGGGTCCAGTGCGTTTCAATCCAACCGCGGCCCATGATCCATTGCTTGGGGCCGGATGCGGCCAGGCGGGCGCGCAATTTTTCGCGCAGGTCGGGGATGCCTGTCGTGCCCTCGAGGTTGAATTCCATTTCACGGAACCCGACGCCGCTGAGGTGCATGTGCGCATCGTTGAGCCCCGGCACCACCGTTGCCCCGTGCAAATCGATCGCGCGCCGGGATCCGGCCGGAAGTCGCTGGGCCTCGTCGTTCGTGCCCACATAGGTGATGCGTCCATCCTGCACGATCACCACCTCGGCCTTGGGTTGCGCCGCGTTGCCGGTGTAAATGTTGCCGTTGAACAGCATCAGGTCAAAGGCCGGAGTGGCCAGCCCGACTACCGGAAGCAGAAGAACGAGGCCGAGGCGTTTTTTCATGGGGGTGAAGAGTTTTTCACCGGTCTAACTCCATTTGGCAACCTGCGAAGGACCACTCGCCGCGGCAATGGCGACATGACCATTTTGGTGCAGGCCTCTTCTGCCCGTCAGACTAATGCGCTAGACTCAATAAACCAAACGCCCGAAGCTTTTACACGAAGATCGCGAAGTCCGCAGAGAAATCCCCGAGCAGAGGCGAGCCTTCGTGATCTTGGCGGCCTTGGTGTAGAGTACAGAAGTTAGAGGAGATTGGTCTCAGTCTGCGATCAGCCGACCCTCGGAGCTTATCCCGGAGATGATTAGTCGGAGGGGTGAATTAAAGTTTCGTCTCTTGGCGAAACTGATTAGTGGTTCCTAAACTGCAGCGTTGGGTTAAGGCAACCCACTGACTGTAGCGAAGTACCCTTCCATAACCCGGGAAATTCAACGTCAGGCAGCATGTTTTCAGTAAAATATCCGCCAGTCCGGCAGGCAGCCCCGACTTGTCGGGGTTGTCGAGGTTTGCCCCGACGAAGTCGGCCCGACCGGGCTAACCACCTGGACTATCGCCGTGCGTCACGATGCCCTGCTTGAAAACAATTTCATCATCATCAACGGATTCATTGCCTCCCCCGCCGCCCCCAGAGAGGACGATGGGTGGTACATAAATGCCAACTCCGCTGCTGGGATAGCCGGAACCGGGATAGCCGCCGCCAGGATAACCGCCGCCAGGATAGCCGCTGCCAGGATAGCCGTTGCCGGGATAGCCGTTGCCGGGATAGCCGGAACCGCCGCCACCGATCGTCACGGTGGTGCCGCTCAGGATTCCCGAACCTAGGGCGGAGCTTCCACCATTACGGTATATCCAAGTTTCGTCGCCGTTGCCGTGATCCACGACCTCGGCTGGTTTGCCGCGCGCCACCAGTACCATCTTGGTCGTCATGCCCCGGACGGCCCGGCCGGAAAGCACGGCTTCTTTGATTTCGATCGGCCAAGTTTCATATTCATCACGGTTGGCGTCCACCCGGTCCATGATGGCGTTGGGGGAGTTCTGCGCGGCGCAACCAGCCAGCAGCACTAAAACAAGAAGCCCCTTGAGGGTAAGCCGCGTCATGCGAACTGAATGCCGCAAGCCACGCTGCGGGTCAAGTCCGTGCCCAGCGACCGAGGCTCCTGCACTCGACCCCATGACTCCTACCCTGAACCTGGAAAACGAAATTGGACACAGAGTACACCGAGGTAAGCACAGAGCGCACAGAGGAATGCCTCGAAAAGTTACGCAAACGCACCGGCACCCAGCAGGTGAATTAATATTCGGTGAACACCACCCCGCAAGAATTTCGCACTGCTTTCCTTCCTGACTCTGTGATCTCTGTGACGAGATCGATCTGCGGAATTTAGGCTGAAATCACTCCCGACAGTCCAAGAACAAAAGGACTCTGGTATAAGGCATGGCCTGCTATCCGTAGCCTGAAACACCGGCGTACATCATGGCCCGTCTACGCTAAAGCTTCGAAGGGCATCCTTCGTCCTCGCTCCGCTCGGCGAAGGATGGTGGACCCAACTGGACTCGAACCAGTGACCCCCTGCGTGTGAAGCAGGTGCTCTAACCAACTGAGCTATGAGTCCCCAAGGAAGGCAGACGGTTAACGGCCCCCGGGCGCGAATCAACCCTGTTTTACTTTTTCGTACGGACCGCCCGTTTTCGCTCGGGAAAGAGGGTCCGGCAGATTTCACACACGGTCCCGTCGCAGCCCCGCGCCGTGCAGTATTCCCGACCATAGAAAATCATCCGCAGGTGCAGCTGGTTCCAGTGCTCCCGGGGAAACAGTCGCTGCAAGTCGCGTTCGGTCTGCTCGACGTTGCGCCCGCCGGACAGCTTCCACCGCTGTGCCAGTCGGTGAATGTGGGTGTCCACGGGAAACGCCGGCACACCGAAAGCCTGGCTCATGACGACCGAGGCCGTCTTGTGCCCGACGCCGGGCAGCGCCTCCAACTCGGCGAAGGTCTGCGGCACCGCCCCGCCATGTCGCTCCATGAGCAGACGAGAGAGCCCGTTGATCGCCTTCGCTTTCTGTGGTGACAACCCGCAAGGCCGGATGATGGCTTGGATTTTCTCCACCGGCACCAGCGTCATCGCCGCGGGATCATCGGCTAGCGCCCACAGGTGGGGCGTGACCAGATTGACCCGCTTGTCCGTGCACTGCGCCGAGAGCAGCACCGCCACCAGCAGCGTATAAGTATCCCGGTGGTCCAGGGGAATGGGTGTCGCCGGGTATAATTCCGCCAACCGCCGGTCAAGGAAGGCGGCACGGGTGGATTTGCTGGAAAATGGAGTCGTCATCGCGAGGCCTGCGCAGCCCAAACCATACGGTTTGACCACGGATTGCACGGATGAACACGGAAAAGGCGGCCAGATTCCAAGGCGAGTTAACCACTAATCCACACTAATATTTCACTAATCCGGATTAGTGCCCCCTTAGTGTCCATTAGTGGTTCAAAAAACAATCCGGTATCCGTGGCCTCTGCACAATCCGTGGTTAAAAGTTATGGTCCGGTTTGATAAGCCACCCCACGCCCTCGCGAAACATGGCTTAATGGTACCGCCGCCACCCCAAATCGCAGTTGCGCCACTTCCCCCCTCGCCTACCGTCCGCGGCATGGCTTCCTCCCGCGATCTGCTCGCTCCCCTCGACACTTTTGAACGCCGCCACACCGGCTCACCTGCCGCGGATGTCGCCGCAATGCTCAAGGTCGTCGGCTACGACTCACTCGACGCGCTGGCGGACGCCGCCGTCCCGCCCAAGATCCGTCTGAAGCGCCCGTTGCGCCTGCCCGCCGCCGCCAGCGAAACCGAAGCCTTGGCCGAGCTTCACGCCCTCGCCGCGAAGAACAAGATTTTCCGCAGCTTCATCGGCATGGGTTACCATGACACGGCCGTGCCCGGGGTCATCCAGCGCAACATCCTCGAGAACCCCGGCTGGTACACCGCCTACACCCCCTACCAGGCCGAGATCGCCCAAGGCCGGCTCGAGGCGCTGCTGAATTTCCAGACCGTCGTCACGGATCTGACCGGTTTACAGATCGCCAACGCGTCCATGCTCGACGAGGGCACCGCGGCCGCCGAGGCCATGATGATGTGCCATCGGGTAAAACTCGGCGACAGCCACGAAACCTCCCTCTTTTTTGTGTCGGACAAATGTCACCCGCAGACGATCGACATTGTCCGCACCCGCGCCAAACCACTCGGCGTCGAGGTCGTCATGGGCGATCACCGCAGCTTTGAATTCAAAGGGAACCTCTTTGGCGTTCTCGTGCAGTACCCCGATACGACCGGCAGCATCCACGACTTCGCCGCGTTCTTCGCCTCGGCCCATGCGGCCGGCGCCCTGACGGTCGTCGCCACTGATCTGCTCGCGCTCACGCTGCTGCGCGCCCCGGGCGAGTTCGGAGCCGACGTCGCCGTCGGTTCTACGCAACGCTTCGGCGTGCCGATGGGTTTCGGTGGCCCGCACGCGGGCTTCCTCGCCACCAAGGACGAGTTCAAACGCCAGATGCCCGGTCGGCTGGTCGGCGTCTCGAAGGACGTCCATGGCAACCCGGCGATGCGCCTCGCCCTCGGCACGCGCGAGCAACACATCCGCCGCGACAAGGCCACGTCGAACATCTGCACCGCCCAGGTGCTCCTCGCCGTCATGGCCTCGATGTACGCCGTCTATCACGGCCCCGGCGGGCTGAAGAAAATCGCCCAGCGCACGCGCCTGCTGACCGGCCTGCTGGCCGAGGGTCTCACTACGCTCGGTGCGACCGTGAACGCCGAGCCCGTGTTCGACACGCTCACCGTTTCCGGCATCGACGCCGCCGCGGTCCATGCCGCCGCGGCCGCCGCGAAGCTCAATCTGCGGAGCGTCGATGCCGCCACCGTCGGCATCGCGCTCGATGAAACGACCACGGTCGAAGCGGTGGGCACGCTGCTCGGCTGCTTCGCGCCTGCCCCCGGCAAGGTGGGCCCGCTGGGCGCGCCGCCGGATGCGGACGGAGCCGCGGTCCGGCCTTACCCGGCGCCGCACCAGCGCACCTCCGCCTACCTCACCGCGGCCGTCTTCAGCCGCTACCACACCGAGCACGAGATGCTCCGCTACATCCGCCGGCTGGAGGCCAAGGACCTCTCGCTCTGTCACTCGATGATTTCGCTGGGTTCGTGCACGATGAAGCTCAATGCCACGAGCCAGATGTTTCCGGTCACCTGGCCGGAGTTTGGTCAGCTGCATCCGTTCGCGCCCGCCGATCAGACGAAGGGGTACGCCAAACTTTTTGCGCAGCTCGAGAAGTGGCTGACCGAGATCACCGGCTTCGCCGCCGTCTCACTCCAGCCCAACGCCGGCTCGCAGGGCGAATACGCCGGCCTGCTCGTCATTCGCGCCTATCACGAGTCGCGTGGCGAGGGGCACCGTCACATCTGCCTGATTCCCACCTCGGCGCACGGCACCAATCCGGCCAGCGCCGCGATGTGCGGCTTCAAGGTCGTGGCCGTCGCCTGCGATGCCAACGGCAACATCGACCTCGCCGACCTGAAGGCCAAGGCCGCCGAGCACGCCGCGAACCTCGCAGCCCTGATGGTCACCTATCCCTCCACTCACGGCGTGTTCGAGACGGCGATCCGCGACATCTGCAAAACCATCCGCGCCCAAGGCGGCCAGGTCTACATGGACGGCGCCAACATGAACGCGCAGGTCGGCCTGACCTCGCCCGGCTTTATCGGCGCCGACGTCTGCCATCTCAATCTCCACAAGACTTTCTGCATCCCGCACGGCGGCGGCGGTCCGGGCATGGGCCCGATCGGGGTCGCGAAACACCTCGCGGAATTTCTGCCGAGCCACGCGGTCATACCGCTGCATCATGACGCCGGCGGCCATCACATGGGTGCAGTCGCTTCCGCCCCGTGGGGCAGCGCGAGCATTCTAGTGATTACGTGGATGTATATCCGCATGATGGGCCCCGACGGCCTGAAACGCGCCACGCAGTTTGCCATCCTCAACGCCAACTACACGGCGCGGCGACTCGATCAATATTTCCCGGTGCTTTACCGGGGCGCGAGCGGGCTGGTCGCCCATGAGTGCATCCTTGAATTCCGCTCGTGGAAGAAGCACGGCGTCGAGGTCGAGGACGTGGCGAAGCGCCTGATCGATTACGGTTATCACGCTCCCACGATGTCGTTCCCTGTGCCCGGGACGCTCATGATCGAGCCGACCGAGAGCGAGGCGAAGGTCGAACTCGACCGCTTCTGCGACGCGCTCATCTCCATTCATGGCGAGATGGCGGCGGTAGCCAGCGGCGCCAGCGACAAGCTGAACAACCCGCTCAAGCACGCGCCGCACACCGCCGGCGCCGTCTGCGCGACGGAGTGGCCCCACCCCTACTCGCGCGAGACCGCCGCCTTCCCGGACAAGCACACCCGCGCCAGCAAGTTCTGGCCCGCCACCGGTCGTGTGGATAACGTCTACGGCGACCGGAACCTGGTGTGCAGCTGTGTGGGCATGGAGGCTTATGCGACGCCTGTCGCGCAAGCCTGAGGACTACACGGTGCCCAGCGCCGCGCAGGCGTGAGACCAATCACGTAGCGGAGAACCGGACCAGGATTCGCTACATCATCCAAAGCTTGGCGAGCGGCGCGGCGCAGAAGCGCTGATCAGCCAGCGGGAGCGTGCTTGCGCCCGAGTGGAAAAGGATGCCACCTTGAAAATCTTTGCCGCACTGGTCAGCGAGGCGGCGCAAGCCATTGCCATCCGACTCGGTCACGGTGGCGGCGGCTTTGACCTCCACGCCCCATGTTTTTCGACCCCGTGTAATGACGAGATCCACCTCGACCTGATCCTTGTCGCGATAGTGCCAGAAGCGGAGGTCCGGGTCAGTCCACCCGGCTTGAGCAATGAGCTCCTGCACGACGAACGTCTCCAGCAAGTGACCGAAGCGATCCCGGCGCGCATTCCAGTCGTCTACCGTCAGGCCGCCCAAAGTGGCTGCGAGGCCACTGTCGAGCAGGTGAATCTTGGGCGTTTTGATGAGGCGCTTGGACTCATGGCGGTGCCAGGGAGGGAGGCGGCGCACAAGGAACAACCGCTCGCAAATCGCGAGATAGTGCTCGACCGTTTCCCGTCGGAGATCGAGCTCGTTGCTGAGTGTGGCCACGTTGAGCAATTCGCCCGTGCGCAACGCGAGCAGTTCGAGGAGCCGGGCCACTTCCCGGACATCCTTCACCCGCGCGACATCCTGCACATCACGCTCGACCAGCGTGCGCACATAGTCGCGATGCCATACGCGGGCGCGGGCCGGCGACCGTGTGAGCGGTTCGGGAAAGCCGCCCGCCACCAGCCGGGCCGGCAGGGCGAATGGGTCTTCGGTGCGATCCCCTTTGATCTCCGCCTTGAGTTTGCCGTCGATCAGCGCGCGGAGGAACGCCCCCGGTTTCCGCGCCTGCTCGGCCGCAGTGAGGGGATGTAGCTGGATGATCTCCATGCGTCCGGCCAATGAATCGCCAAGCTTCGGCAGCAGCAGCAGGTTGGCCGAGCCCGTGAGAATAAAACGGCCGGGGCGGCGATCGCGGTCCACCGCGAGCTTGATGGTGCGGAGCAGCGCCGGCACCCGCTGCACTTCATCAAGGATAACGGGGTCGGGCAACGCGGCGACAAATCCGACCGGATCATGTTCCGCCAAGGCCAGCGTGGTGGCATCATCGAAGCTCACGTAGGCGTAACCCGGAGCGAGGGTGCGAGCCAGCGTGCTCTTGCCACACTGGCGCGGGCCCAGCAGGCACACCACGGGAGTGTCGGTCAGGGCCGTGCGCAGTGTCGCGCCCACCGGACGGTCAAAAAGAGCGGTTGAGACGGCCATCTGCCGGATACCAGAGCGGCCGATTGCCTATTATGCAAGCGTCTAAAGCGCTATTAGATGATCGTCCAATCTGCTAGTAAACCCAGAGCCAGCGCAACCCCTTGGCTCCTTTTCTCCCCGGCCATCCGGTGGGTTTTCCCCACTCTCAGCCCTCAACTCCTGCGCCGCGTTCCCCTACCAGTGGACGCGCGCCTCGAAATTCTGACCGTCCACCGGCCGTGTGGACAACGTCTACGGTGACCGGAACCTGGTGTGCTCGTGCGTGGGAATGGAGGTCTTTGCGCAGAGCGCGCAGACTTGAGGCGTATGCGACGCCAGTCGCACAGGCTTGAGGCACAGCGCCACGAGGGGTGCGGAGGGTTTGTTGCTTCAGCCGGGAAGAGATGGCATTACGCCGGGGTTTTTCGACCTCCGACGCGGCCGGGTTCTTTCCGCCAACCGGCCGAGCAGCTGAAATTCCAGTCGCGGCCAGTGGTGCAGCGCCGTTCGGGTGGCCTGCTCACGTTGTCCCTCCAGTCGCGTGATGAGTGCCCGTCGGTCACGATCGAGGGCGGAATGGACCCGGAGGTGTTGCAAGCGTCGCACGAGGAGCGCCAGGTCTCCCCGGCGGCCCAGCTGGCGGGCCCAGCGCACCAGCAGGGGGTGGGCGCGCCCCGCACCCAGCGGCCACCGGGAGGCGGCGAGGGCGGATTGATCACGGAGCACAATCACCGCCTTGCGCCACTCGTGCACGGTTTCAAGGGTCGGCTGCAGCGCCGCCGCGCGATGACGGCGGGCGGCCCGGTCGAGACTCCGCCGCAGCAGTCCCCGCAGCTGCGCGGGCGAAATTTCCGGCACCGGGGCGTGCGCCAATTCCCGCGACTCCTGCAGCAGCGCCTGCCGGATCTGCTCCACGTCCGGCGGTACCAACCGGCCTTTTTTGGCCGCCAGCAACAGTGCCACGTCACGCTCCGGACCGAGCAGCCGGCGGGATAACTTGTTCGCGAGGGCGGTGGCCACCGCCACCTCCCGCGCCGCCGACATCATGGCCGCGAGCTGTGCCAGACGGTATCGGGGCATGACCGCCCAATCCGCCCCCGCTTTTTCGAGCACACGCAAGCTGGAGCGCGCCCGCTTCAAGGCCACGCGCGACCGATGGACCGACTCGACAGGTTCCTCGGCGAGGCCGACCAGTTGTTCCGCCGCCTCTTGGGTCAGCCCGGCCCCCAGGGCGACGAGACTGACCCCAATCGAACGGTTCAGCGGCAAATGCAGTTTCATCCGAAAAGGCGCGATACAAGTTACCAGTCGAAGCGGAGTCAACGCAGGTCCCATCGGTGGGGTCTTCGTACATGCCAGGGCAAGGAGTCCCGCCCGACGGGACGGCGCAGCAATGACAGAACTGGCATTTCGCAGACGGACCCGACGACGTTTCCTTCCCTTTCACCCGGTTGACACCCGCCGCCCGGCAGGCCACCTTGCCCGCGTGAGCAAGAAGCCGCAGAAAGTCAGGGAAACCGCCACCCCCTTTCCCCATGAAAATCATCCGCCACCTCTCTCCCTCCGGCCCGGCCTATGCGGCGTTGCAACCCGACGGCTTGGCCCGCGCCATCACCGGCGATATTTTCGGCGACTTCCGTGCCACCGACCAGACCGTCACCCCCGGCAAACGCCTCGCGCCGCTGTCGCCTGCCAATCTGCTCTGCATCGGGCTCAACTACAAAAAGCACGCCGCCGAGAGCAACAACGCCCCGCCCGCGCACCCCGTGCTCTTCATCAAGAACACCGCGAGTGTCCAAAATCCCGGCGACCCCATTGAGATCCCGGTCAAACTCCCGAGCGTAAAGGTGGACTACGAATGCGAGCTCGCCGTCGTCATCGGCCGGCGCTGCAAGAATGTCAGCAAGGCCGCCGCACTGGATTATGTCCTCGGCTACACCTGCGCCAACGATGTCAGTGCCCGCGACTGGCAGCGCGACGGCGGCGGCGGCCAATGGTGCCAGGGCAAGAGTTTCGACACCTTTTGTCCGCTCGGCCCGGTGCTGGTGACGAAGGACGAAATCCCCCAGCCGAACAACCTGAGGATCAAGACCGTGCTCAACGGCGAAGTGATGCAGGACTGGAACACCAACGACATGATCTTCGACGTGCCCACGCTGATCGAATTTCTCAGCGCCAGCAAAACGCTGCTCCCCGGCACGGTCATCTTGACCGGCACGCCGCACGGTGTCGGCTTCGCCCGCACCCCGCCGGTATGGCTCATGCCCGGCGACACCGTGAGCATCGAGATCGAAAAGATCGGCACGCTGACCAACCCGGTGATCAACGAACCGGTTTGATTCGGTCGGGCAAGCCGTGGTAGGGCGAGTCGTCCCCGACGAGCCGTCATCCGCGCCGGTTTGAATCTAAAAAACCCAGTTGAAACGCGGAGGACGCGAAGAACACAGGGGGGAAATCAGGCTTGCTGGCGCATTAATACCATCACCTGCGAGATGACTACTCCTGCCTGTATATTCGTGTTCCAACATTCTGCTTCTGTGATTTTTGTGGCAAATCCTTCTGCAGAGTTAAGGTTGAATGGTCGGGCGGGACCGGGACAAGTGCAGGAGCCTCGGCCGCTGGGCCCGCCGTGATCGTGCATCCGGCGCGCCCAGCGGTCGCGCCCGACCCCGGAAAAAAGCCATTCGCCCTACCCTGCTTTCGGTTTCAGCAGCTTCTCCCGGGCCACCAGGTAGAGGAAACCGCAGATCGCGACGAAGGGGAGCAGTGACAGCAGGTCGGAGTTCGGCCCCTCGAAGAACGGATTGTGGTCCACCGACCATTTCGTCAGCGCAAAGTCGAAGTCGCTGAGCACGCCCGCGGAGAACGCGATGACGATGCCCGCAATGGCGCCGCCGGCGATGTAGCCGGAGGCGAGCAGCACGCCGGGGCTCTTGTCGCTCTCGGCGTTGAATTCGTCCTGGTCCATGGCCGCGCACGCTGCCGTCTGCCGGAGCTTGCGATCGACGAGCCAGCGGATCATGCCGCCGATAAAAATCGGCGACGAAGACGACAACGGCAGATACACGCCGACCGCGAAGGCCAGGGCCGGAACGAAAGACATCTGGAGGAAGACCGCGATCATCACCCCGAGCAGCACGAGCGCCCACGGCAGCTTCCGATCGAGGATGCCCTTGATGATATACGACATCAGCGTCGCCTTTGGCGCGTCAAACTTGCGGACATGTGAGCCGTCCGGGCGCGTGTCGTAGGCGCCATTGATGCCGGGATCGACCAGCCAGATGGCGACGCCTTGCGCGTTAACCAGATACTTGCCGGCGGGACCCCCAACGGCATCGGTCTTGTGCCAGGTGAAGTAAGTGCCGGCATCGTCGCGGGCTTGGGGGCCCTGCAGGGATTCCTGGTTGAACAGAATGGCCGGGTCCGTTTGCAAGCCCGCGGGGGCGACCCGGGCGATCGGCACATACACCGTGGCCGCATCATTCAGCTTGAGCAGTATCGGCCCGAGGATGACGGCGGAGCCGAAAGCACCGAGCAAGATGGCGTACTGCTGCAGCTTCGGCGTCGAACCGAGCAGAAAGCCCGTCTTGAGATCCTGCGATGTCGTGCCGCCGTTGGAGGACGCGATGCAGACAATGGCGCCGATGGTGAGGGCTGTGACGTAATGGGCCCCGCCAGTCCAGCCCACGAGCAGGAAGATCAGGCAGGTAAACAGCAGCGTGGCCACGGTCATGCCCGAGATGGGATTCGAGGTGGAGCCGATCTCGCCCGTCAGGCGGGAGGAGACGGTGACGAAGAGAAAGCCGAACGCGATGATGAGCAGGGCGCCGAGCAAGTTCATGTGCAGGGACGGCGCCAGCATGATGATGCCGATCAGGACCATGATGCCGATGCCCACGAATTTCATCGAGAGATCGCGATCGGTCCGGGGGACCGCCGGCCCTGGGCCGGTCAACGGGGCCCCCATTCCCAGATCGCCCAGGCCGCCCTTGAGGCCGTGCCAGATTGTCGGCAGCGCCTGGATCAGGCTGATGATGCCGCCCGCCGCCACGGCGCCGGCGCCGATGTAGAGCACATAGGCGCCGCGGATCTGGCCGGGGCCCATTGCGGAAATGGGAATCAGGCCGGGCGCGAGCGGACCGGGCAGTCCCTCGCCGAAAAACTTGATCAAGGGAATCAGCAGGAGATACGACAGCACGCCACCCGCGCACATGATGCCGCCGATGCGGGGGCCGATGATGTACCCGACGCCCACGAGCTCGGGGGAGATCTCGGCGCTGATCGAGCCGGCCTTGAACGGTGCGCTGAAGATTTTTTCCGGCACATCCTTCCAACCCTTGAGGGCAATGTTGAGCGTCTTGTAGAGCAGGCCGATCCCGAAGCCGGTAAAGATGACCTGCGCGCCCGGTGACTTGCCCAGGCCGGCCGCTTCGGCGGCGCGCATTTCCGCCTGCGCCGAGGGCGAGGCCGCGGCGCGCGACACCTCGTCCACGCCGGCTTTGAGCACGGCGGCGCAGGCGGTGCCCTCGGGATATTTCAAGATACCGTGTTCCTTCACGATGAGGGCGCGGCGCAGCGGGATCATCATCAAGATGCCGAGCAGGCCGCCCAACACCGCCACGAGCATCACGCGCGTGAGCTCCAGATCGAAACCCAAAATGAGAATCGCCGGCATCGTCACGCCCACGCCAAACGCGATGGACTCCCCCGCCGAGCCGGCGGTCTGCGTGATGTTGTTCTCCAGAATGGTGGAGTCGCGTCCGCCGGCTTTCGACCAGGCGCGGAACATCGCCAGGGAGATGACGGCCACGGGAATCGAGGCGCTGACGGTCAGGCCGACCTTGAGCACGAGGTAAAGCGACGAGGCGCCGAAGACCATGCCGAGCACGATGCCGGTCAGGACGGCGCGCACGGTGAATTCAGGCAGGGTGACGGCAGCCGGGATGAACGGCTCGAACTTGGACGGCGGGGGGGTAGCCATGGGGAATAATTTCCCGCGAGCGTGCCGAAGGATGACAAGGGGGCAATGCCGGAGTTCTGGACCAACTGTAGCGGCGCTCTATGAGCGTCGTGGCTCAGCCGGCGGTCATAGACCGCCGCTACAGAATCAGCGCGCCCGCTTCGGTGTCTTCCGCGCGGCCAGCATTCGCTTGATCAGCCAGTAAAGCATTTCCAGTCGCGGCACAGGCACGCCGACGGATTTCGCGCGGCGCACCGGTTCGCCCCAGATCTCCTCGAGCTCGACATCGCGGCCTTCTGCAAAGTCGATCAGACTCGAGGGCCGGTAAGAGCCCATCTTGGCGGTGCGCTCAAATTGCAGGTCCACGAACGAACGGGGGATTTCGTGGCCAAATTTCGCCGCCGCTTCCACAATCTCCTCCATCAAACGGCGCGCCAGCGTCCGCAAACCCTCGTCGGCCAGCAGGACATCAGTGGTGATGCCCCCGGCGATGATGGCCAAACCGTTGAACGGCACATTCCACACCAGTTTGTGCCAGCGCTGAGCTTCCAGATTGTCGAGCGCCTCGCATTTGACGCCTGCCCGGCGCCACAGGGCAGCGAGCGCCTGGGTGCGATCACCGGCGGGTTTGCCGAACTTGCCAATCGTCATGAGCCCGGGAAAGGAGCACTCCACCACCCCCGGGGCCGTGCGCATGCAGCCGATATAACAGATGGCGCCCAGCACCCGGTTCGCCCCCGCGATATCCGCCACCGGCTCCTCCACCCCAAGACCATTCTGCAGGGTGAGCACAATCGTCTCGGGGCCGAGCAACGGTGGCAGCAGTGTTTTCAGCACGTCATTCGCCGTCGCCTTGATCGCCACGATCACCAGATCGCACGGTCCGATCTCAGCCGGGGAACCATACACCTGCACTTTGCGCAGATATATGCGTTCCGTCGGTGTTTTCATCCGGATGCCGCGCGCCATCAGGGCGGCCCGGCCGCTGCGCACGAGAAAATGAACGTCCTCGCCTGACTTAACGAGCCGGGCGCCATAGTAACAACCGAGGGCACCGGCGCCGATAATGGCAATGCGGGGTTTGGCAGGAAAAGGAGTGCTCACAACACCCCAGTCGTCACAAAGTTAGCCGAAAAATACAACCCTGCAGTATGCTGGCAGCGCCGGCAAAACCCCGCTTTCTTCACAACCCTCCGTGGCCCGTACCGATCATCGTGGGGAGCCCCACCCGGGCTCGGCCGGAATTCGTCATTGGCGCGTGCTCAGGTCGTGTTTCTTTTGCGGAAATGCCCGCTCCTTTCGGCCAAAAACATTGCGACCGATAACTTGGCTTGGTTTACCTGCTTTCCCACAGGTTTTTAGCCACAGTCACCCCAATATCAATCGTGCTTATACTGGAATTATTTCACGATCTTGGTTGCTTACGTGTCACGAGCTCTGCCCCGCTCCGCTCTGAGTTCAGCACTGTTCACGGCTTATCCCGTTTGCCATTTCCAGAGTGGAAAACCGTCTGGACTGACAAGTTATTCACAGGGCGGCGCGGCGCTCACAACAGCATGTTGTCCGTCAGCCGCACCTCATCCACCCAATAGGAGATCGCCAGGAGGCACTGACCGGGAGTTATCTCGCGCAATTGGTCCATGGTCTGCCGGTCCACGACTGAAATATAGATGACGCGCAACCGGCGTTTCAAGCCGATGAGATGAGTGACCTCCGCCACCAACCGGTCGGCGCTTTTCACGCCCGAATCCACCATCTCCTTCGCCCGGCGCAGGGCGGCATACACCGCGAGCGCCTCCTCCCGCTGGGTGGGGGTCAGATAACTGTTGCGGGCGCTGATGGCCAGACCGTCGGCCTCCCGCACCACCGGGCCGGTCACGATTTCCAGCGGCAACAGGAGATCGGCGGCGACTTTGCGCACCACCGCCACCTGCTGCGCATCTTTTTCGCCCATCACCACCACGTCCGGCCGGACGATATTGAAAAGTTTGAGCCAGCACGTCAGCACGCCGCGAAACAGGACCGGCCGCACGACCCCGCACAGCGGCTTGCTGACGGTATCCTCCAGCACCAGCGTGGAGAAACCGCGGGGAAACATCTCCGCCGCCACCGGGGTGAAGACCAGATCGACGCTTTCCTTTTCGCACAGCGCCGCATCCGCCGCCGGCATGCGGGGATAGCGCTGCAGATCCTCACTCGGCCCGAATTGGAGCGGATTCACAAACACTGACACCACCACGACCTCGGCCCGCGTCCGGGCGAGCCGCATGAGGCTCGCATGGCCGGCGTGCAGCGCGCCCATGGTGGGCAGGAAGGCCACGCGCTTGCCGCCCTGGCGGAGTGCCGAGACCGCCTCCGGCATGGCGCTGATTTTTTCAATTTTTTGCATGGCCCGAAACTGACTTGATCTATCCAGAAGCCGTTCCCTTTATCAAGCCTCGCATTCGCCCGGCCCGTAGCGAGTAGCGGGCATGATAAGCAATCCGCCGTTGCCTGAGCACCCCTTGTTTTGCGGATGACGAGCGGAGTGGCAACATTCAAGCTCGCCTCCTGCTCGCGACTCACTACGCGCTACTCACTCCTTCATCTCCATGATCCGCATCAACGACAATTTCACCAAGCTCAAGGCCAGCTACCTCTTTGCCGACATCGCCAAGCGCGTGAACGCCTATGTGGCGGCTCACCCGGACCAGCCGGTCATCCGCCTCGGCATCGGCGATGTCACCGAACCGCTGCCCCCCGTGTGTATTGCGGCGCTGCACGCCGCGACCGATGAGATGGCAAATCGTGCCACATTCAAGGGTTACGGTCCCGAGCAGGGCTACGCTTTCCTGCGCGAGGCGATCGCGCAGCACGACTTCAAGGCGCCCGGCGCCCCGATCGAAGCCGACGAGATCTTCATCAGCGACGGCTCGAAATGTGATGTCGCCAACATTCAGGAAATCTTCGCCGGTGACACCCGCCTCGCCATCCCCGACCCGGTTTATCCCGTCTACGTTGACACCAATGTCATGGCCGGGCGCACGGGTGCGAATCATGACGGCCGCTACGCAGGAATCACCTACCTCGAGTCCACCGCAGCCAACGGCTACGTGCCGTCGCCCCCGGCGGGGCCGACCGACCTGATCTATCTCTGCTTTCCGAACAATCCCACCGGGGCCGTCGCCACGCGCGCGCAACTCGCCGCCTGGGTCGCCTACGCGAAACAACACCGCGCCGTCATCCTCTTTGACGCCGCCTACGAGTCCTACATCCGCACACCCGGTATTCCGCGCTCCATCTACGAAATTGAAGGCGCCCGTGACGTAGCCATCGAATTCCGCAGTTACTCCAAACTCGCCGGCTTCACCGGCCTGCGCTGCGCCTACACGGTGGTGCCAAAGCAGCTCAAGGCCCGCGACGCCGCCGGCCAGGAACATGCCATCCACGCTCTCTGGAATCGACGCCACACGACAAAATTCAACGGCGTCTCCTACCCCGTGCAGAAAGCCGCCGCGGCCGTCTACACCCCCGAGGGGCAGAAGCAGACGCATGCTCTCACCGACTTTTATCTCGGTAACGCCAAACTCATTCGCGAGGCGGTGCAGCGGCTCGGCATGACATGTATCGGGGGCGACGACGCCCCCTACATCTGGGTCAACACCAGCCGCGACTCCTGGGAATTTTTCGACCTGCTCCTGCACCAGGCCCAGGTGGTCTGCACCCCCGGCGCCGGCTTCGGCCGGTGCGGCGAAGGCCACGTGCGCATCAGCGCCTTCAATTCCCGCGAAAATGTCGTGACCGCCCTCGCCCGCATCGCCGCCGCGCTGAAGTGATCCCAGTGACCATCAGGAAATAGATTTCCGAGGTTAGACCAACGTCCCATGATATCCGGACTTTAGCCTTCGGAGGGCTCGCGTCCCTGCGAGCCGGCCCGCAGAGCCGCGGGCCCTCCCGAGGATGACTTTGATTATTTCCGGAAGGACAAATTGATGGTCTTATAATTGGCGGCGGGCGCGTCGTGTTTGAGTGCCACCACCAAGGACCGGACGTCGGGCGCGGTCGACCACAGCCGGACCACCACGGACTCCGCCTGCGGGTCATAGGCGAGGCCCGCGGCGGCCAGCACGGCTTGAACTTTAGCCGGGGAGATCGGGACCATCTTCCAGTCGGACAGCGATGCGCCCCCCATCAGGCGCAGGATGGCCGTGCTGTTCTCCGCACCGAGCAATTCGTAGAAGATCACGGGCAAGGTGACGCTTTGCAGGTAGTCACCCGCAAAACAAAAAACCACCGCGACCGGGTGTTCGCCGGCGCCATTCACACTCAGCGCATAGGGGATTTTGACGTCACCCCGCCCGGCCGCCACAGCGCCGAAGCCCAGGGCCGGGAGACTGGCACGAGGGATCACCGGCGCCAGAAAACGCACCGTGAAACCATCTTCCTTGCCCGCCAATTCGAAGAACTCTGCCGGCTGCCGCAGTTGACTCCTGATTTTCCCGAGCAGGCCGACATCACAACCGCTCAGCAGTAACATCATCGTGCAAGACCGCAGGATTAAATTCGCGACCGGCTTCATTTTTAAAATGGGAGGGAGACCGGAGAGCCTCCCTCCCATGTTTATTATTGCTCGACCGTGATCTTGTCCCCTTCCGCCGTTTCTACCGTGCACTTGAAGCCCGGAAGGACGGTCAAGCCCAGCAGGGCGAGGAAGAGAGCGATCCAGATCGAACGCTTTCGGTTGTTGGTTGTATTCATTTTACTTTTTCCCGGGAAAAGTGGGGCGCCCCTTGATCCGCTGACCCAATCCGCTGCAATGCCCTGGGGAATATTCTCTTTCACGCCGCGGACCCTAATCGAAATCGCCGCGCTTCCGAATCAATGAAACCGCCTGTAATTACGTACGACGCGCTCGGCCGAGCTCAGCCGGAACAATTAATTTGATCCACCGATGGACACCGCTGAGCACAGGTTTTCCGGTCAGAAGGAACCTGCAGGCTGATCGCCCTGCATCCCACCAAGCCGAATCCCGCCACGGCGGGATTCACGGTATCGAACCCAACGCGCATGAAGCCGGCTTGCACTCCGTCCGCAGATCAAAAGGCGAACGCGCCGGCTACTTTTTTTCCGGCAGCGCCGCGGCGATCGCATCGCCCAGCTCGCCGATTGCGTCCCGCAATTGTCCGACGAGCGCCCCGTAGTCCTTGCCCTCCCACCGTCGCGGCGTGGCGGTAAACGCGCCCCGCTGGGCCGGCAGCTTGCCGCCCTCCGTCGCCCCGATCACATAAGTCGCCATCAATTGCACCTTGTCACCGGCGGATCGGTCAAGTTCGCACCGTTGCACTTCCACCGTGACGGTGGCCCCGCTGCCCATCGCCCCCAGCCGGACGCGCAGCAATTGCGTGATCGCTTCATCCAGCGACTCGGCCCAGCGCACCTCCGCCAGATAAATCACCTCATGCTCGGCCACGCGCACGGCCATCTGCCGACCGTGGAGATAGCCGGCCAGTTGCACCGGCCGGACCACCGTGCCGTTCGACCCCGGCCCCGGGCCCCCGGGGGCACTGAGGGTAAAGTGCCGCACGGTGTCGGCTTGCGGTGCCGGCAGGATTTGACAGGCCGTCAGCAGGCCAAGCCCCGCAGCTAACAGGGTGAGGACCGGCAGCGGGAGTCGAGTTTTCATGGCTTTTCAGGTGTGGATTTTTTCTTGCCCACGAGCAGCGAACTCGGGTTGCGGTCGAGGGCATCAGCTAAATTCTCGAGGGCCGCCGCCGCGGCCGCCACCTGGCGCAGGGCGAGCGTCACCTCGTCCCCGACCTGCCCCTGGTCGCGGACAAAGTTGCGCGTGGTGGCGGCGGCGCTCTCCAGCGACTGCAGCGCCGCCTGGGCGTCGGTCAACGTTTTCTTCAACTCGTCGCTGACCGGCCCGACCTGGCCGTCGAACTTGGCGAGCACCGTCCGGGTTTCGCCGATGGCCGCGTTGAGATTGGCGAAAGCCTTCACGGCCTCGGGTGAGTTGACAAAGGTGTTCACGGCATCCGCCGCGCGCCCCACGCGCTCGGCGAGCGCCTTCAGGTCCAGTTCGCCAATTTTCTGGCTGGTCGTGGCCAGCAGGGCCTTCAGGTTTTTGGACAAGTCGGCGAAGTCCACCTTCTTGATGTTGGCCACGATCTCGACGATACTCTGCTGCACCTGGGAAATCGGCGACGGGATGGAGGGGATCACCGGGTATTGGTCGATCATGAAGCGCGGATTCGCCGGATATTTGCGCACATCGTTGAATTCAAGCTCCACGAACAACAGGCCGGTGATCCCGGTCAGGCTGAGGCCCGCCCGCAGGCCGCGGTCGATCAGCAACTGCAATTCCACCGGACTGGTCAGGTCGATGGTCCGCCCGGCGTGGTCGGCGAGAATATTGCGGTCGATCTCACAGGTGACCTGCACGAGGGACTCCTTGCTGGCCTGATCGAAGCGCACATTGATGGCCGCCACGCGGCCCACCCGCACGCCGTTCAGCTTCACCGGGGCGCCGGGATCGAGGCCGCTCACCGATTCGCCAAAGTAAACCAGGAACCGCGTCGGCTTGGAAAAAATGTTGGAGCCGCCGAAGGAGAGGAACGCGACCACCGCGAGCAGCAGGGCGCCGAGCACGAACATACCGACCGCGGCGGGACTGAGTTTGGTTTTCACGGGGTGACGGGCTCTGTTTGTTGCTGAAGCGGGTCCAGACGTCTATTCAAAAACTCCTGCACCCGCGCGTCCGGGCTGTGGTCGCGCAACGCCTGCGGCTCGCCCTCCGCGATGATGCCCCGGACCGTGCGGTCGAGCATGATCACCCGGTCGGCGAGGTCGAAGATGCTGGCCAGCTCGTGCGAGACGATGACGATGGTCGTGCCGAGGGTGTCGCGGATCTCCTTCACCAGTTCGTCCAGCTTGAGCGAGGTGATCGGGTCGAGGCCGGCCGAAGGCTCATCAAAGAACACAATCGCGGGATCGAGGGCCAGCGCCCGGGCGAGCCCGGCGCGTTTTTTCATGCCGCCGCTGATCTCGGCTGGGAAATAATCCTCGTAGCCCGCGAGGCCGACCTGCGCGAGCTTGAGCGCCACGATCTCGTCACGCTCCTTGCGGCCAATGTCCGTCAGCAGCTCGAGCGGCAGTGCCACGTTTTCGCGCAGCGTCAGGGAGCTCCACAGGGCGGCGCCCTGGTAGAGCACGCCGAAGGTGCGGAGCAATTCCTTGCGCTCGCAAGCCGCCGCCGCCGTAAAGTCGCGTCCGGAATATTTCACACTCCCCTTCACCGGTTGCTTCAGGCCGATCAGATGACGCAGCAGCGTGCTCTTGCCGCAGCCACTGCCGCCGATGATGAAGAAGATTTCCGCTGGTCTGACGGCAAACGACACGTTTTCCAGCACGATCCGGTCGCCATAGCTGCACGTCACCCCGGCCAGTTCGATGGCGGGCGGGCGGGCGGGACTGGAGGCCGGAGCGTTCACCAACCGAGAATGTTGAAGATGACGGCGTAGATGGAGTCCGCCACCACGATGAGCAGAATGCCGGTCACCACGGCGGACGTCGCCGCCTGACCCACGCCGGCGGCGCTGCGGTCCGCCTGCAAGCCGCGCCAGCAGCCCGCCACCCCGATCAAAAGGCCAAAGGTCGCGGCCTTGAGGAGGCCGGTGTTGATGTCCGAAAGATCGATGATCGACTTGGTTTCCGACCAATAGAGGCTCGCCGGAATGTCGAGCAGCGAGCGGGAGATGCAGAGACCGCCGATGATGCCGAGGCAGTTCGAGTACAGCGCGAGCAGCGGCATCATGACCAGCAGCGCCCCGATCCGCGGCATCACCAGAAAATCCACCGGCGACACGCCGAGCGTCTCGAGCGCGTCAATTTCCTCGTTGGCCTTCATGTTGCCCAGCATGGCCGCAAACGCCGCGCCGGTGCGGCCCGCGAGCACGATGGCGGTCATTAACGGCCCCATCTCCCGCACCACGGCGAGCCCGACCAGATCGGCCACGTAAATGTCACCGCCGTATTGTCGCAGCACGATGGCCCCGGTGTAGGCCATGGTGACCCCGGTCAGGAAACTGATCAGTCCCACGATCGGCAGGGCCATCGCGCCGCATTCCTGCATTTCGGAAAAACAATCCTGCCAGCGGAACTGGGCCTGCCCCCGGAAAAAACGGCCCACACTGAACAGGCACTCGCCCACCAGTTGCGCGATATCCTTGGTCTCCGTCCAGAGCTTGAAGCTCGCCTGCCCCACGGCGGTAAACAGATCGGGCAGGCCGGCATGCGCCGCAGTCACCACCGGCTTGCGGGCGAGCAGATCGGCCAGCTTGCCGGCCTCCTTGGGCAGGCCTTCCTCGACCAGCTCCACGCCGAGCTTCCCGCTCCAGACCCGCGCGGCGCGCAGAAAAAGTGCCAGCGAACTGTCCCACGTGCCCAGCCCGTCGGCCCGCAGCACCACGCGCGCCGGCCGGGTGCCGGTCATCACATACTCCCACACCGGATGCGACTCGGTCATGCGCCAGTCGCCGCCCAGCTTCAGCACCAGCGTGTCACCTTCCCGCGAGAGGTCGGCACAGGCGGGCGGCGGGGTTTCGTTCATCCCGGCCACCTTCAGGGCCGGCCGGGATTTTCGCCAGAGTTTTTTATGGCCAAGACGACGCCCCCGCCGGAAAGTACCCGCCCATGCGCCTTCGCACCGTCCTCTTTGATCTCGATGGCACCTTGCTCGACCACTTCGCCGCCATTCAACGCGCCCACACCTTTACCATGAAACAACTCGGGCTGGCGGCACCCACTCGCGCCCAAGTGCGGGCGGCGATCGGCGGCGGGGTCGAAATGGCGGTCACCCGGCTGGTCGGGGCGGAGCGGACGGCCGCGGCGCTGGCCATCTACCGGCCATACTGGGACGCCACCATGCTGGAGGACGTTGCGTTGCTGCCGGGCGCGCGCGAATTGCTCACGGCCCTCCAGCAGCGCGGCGGCCAATCCGCCGTCTTCACCAACAAACACGGCCCCTCCTCCCGCAGGATCTGTCTGCACCTCGGCATCGCCGCTCTGCTCGACGGCAATTTCGGCGCCACCGACACCTCCTGGCTCAAGCCCGCGCCGGAGTTTGCCGCCCACGTCCTGCAAACCCTCGGGGCGGAAGCCGCGAGTACCGCGCTGGTGGGCGATTCCCCCTACGATCTGGCTGCCGCCCAGAACGGGGGGTTTGCCTTCTACGGCGTCACCACCGGCACCCACACCGCGGAGGAGCTGCGCTCCGCCGGGGCGATGAACGTGTATCCCGACCTGGTCGCGCTCACGCCGGAGCTATTAAAGTAGCGCGCAACAGGAAATGGAGGGCCCATCTCCCGATGGGCCGCGGACCGTCAGCAGACGGACCCTGCACCAAAATTTGGAAACTACCCCTGCCCCGCGCACACCAGTGCCAGCGCGATCGCTCCCGGCACCGCCTGCACCCAGAGAATTTTCCGACTGGCCGTCGCGGCACCAAAAATACCCGCGATGATCACACACGAGAGAAAGAAGACTTTGATTGGATAGCCGTCCGCGCCGGCCATCAGCCCCCACCCGAGCCCCGCAGCCAGAAATCCGTTGTAGAGTCCCTGGTTCGCCGCGAGCGACTTGGTCATCTCCGCCTTTTCCGGCGTCAGCTGAAACACCCGCCGGCCATACGGCTTGGTCCACAGGAACATTTCCAGCACCAGGAAGTAGAGGTGGAGCAAAGCGACCAACCCCACCAAGACATCCGCGATGAGTTTCATCCGCGCAGTCAGCCTGCTTCGCCCTCGGCGTGCAACGCTGCAATCAAATGGTGGAGGCCTACGAAGCCCAACCCACCCCGCCCTGCCGGGCACCCTTCTCCAGAGGGGTGGCGCGCCGCGACGGGGTGTATTGCGGGATTAGTGTTACCCCGCCGGCTGCACCGGCCGCCGCGCGATCAGCAGCGTGGCCGTCATGTCCTGCACGATCTTGCCCGTCTGGTTGTAGGTCCGGCAGCGCAGCTTGATCTGCCCGCGATCCGGCTGCGCCGGCGTCGGGCGCAGTTCCGCGACCTCCGTCACCACGCGCAGCCGGTCGCCCGGCCGCACCGGACGCGGCCAGCGCAGGCCTTCCATCCCCTGCCCGATCACCCCGCCGTCGAGTTCCATTTCGCCCTGCACCATCAGCCGCATGCTGACCGCCGCCGTGTGCCAGCCGCTCGCGACGAGCTGCCCGAAGAGCGTGGAGCGCGCCGCCACCGGATCGGTGTGGAACGGCTGCGGATCGTATTGCCGGCCAAAGGCCATGATCTCCTCCGCCGTCATCTCGTAGTCGGCGGTCTGGAATTTGTCCCCGATTTTCAAGTCCTCGAAATAGCGCACGGGTGACAGATAGCCCGTGCCCGGCGGAAGTCCACCATGCCTGTCGCGGCGGTCTATGACCGCCGACTCCGCCCCACGGCGCTCATAGAGCGCCGCTACAGCAAGCCGAACGTAACTCCTGTGGTTGCCTCACCACCCATCTGTGTGCATCTGTGTGCATCCGTGGCTCCTCCCGCCTCCAGTTCCCTCACCGGCGTCCTCGAGCGCATCATCTTCTTCAACGAGGAGAACCATTACACCATCGCGGAGCTGCGCCCGGACGCGCTTTCCCCCGCTGCCACCCAGGCCACCGCGATCGCGGGTGAAAGTGCGCCCGATCGCGTCACCGTCGTCGGCGCTTTGCCCGGCGTCCAATGCGGCGAGACCCTCCAGCTCACCGGGGAATGGACCCGCCACTCGCAGCACGGCGCGCAGTTCAAGATCGTCACCTTCAAGTCCGAACTGCCCTCCTCCGTCTACGGCATCCGCAAATACCTCGGCAGCGGCCTCGTGCCCGGCATCGGCAAGGTCTACGCCAACAAGATCGTCGACACCTTCGGTACCGACACCCTCCGCGTCCTCAGCGAGGAATCGGGCAAGCTCCGCCAGGTCCCGGGCATCGGCAAGGTCCGCGCCGCCGCCATCAAGCAGGCCTGGGCCGAGCAGAAGACCCTGCGCGAGGTGCATATTTTTCTCCAGACCTACGGCGTCACCACCTCCCAGTGCGTCAAGCTCATCAACCAATATGGCCCGGGCGCCAAGCAGGTCATCGTCGACGAACCCTATCGCGTGGCCCGCGAGATCGACGGCATCGGCTTCAAGACCGCCGACCGCATCGCCATCAACCTCGGCTACGCCAACGACGCCCCGCCCCGCCTCGACGCCGGGCTCATCTATGCCCTCGAGACCCTGCAGGAGGAAGGCCACACCGCCTACCCTCGCGGCGAACTCGTCGACTACTCTGCCACGCTCCTCGAAACCTCCGCCGAGCTGTTGCAAGCCCGCATCGACGCGCTGATCGCCTCGAAGGCTCTCATCAGGCATGGAGGCGCGCCGACCCCGGCGCGCAGGGACGGTGGCATGGTCGCCGCCGCTCCATCTGCCTTCCTCCAACTATCCCCGAACGACCGGGCCGAGCGGAAGATCGCCGACACCGTCCGCCGACTTGCATCCGTTCCGTCCAGCCTGCCCCCCATCAAAATCGACGCCGCGATCACATGGGCGCAGGAGAAATCGGGCTTCGAGTTTCACCCGTTGCAATCCACTGCGCTCGCCAACGCCCTCACGCATAAATTCAGCATTCTCACCGGTGGACCAGGGGTTGGCAAAACCACGATCCTCCGCGCCCTCGTCGAAATCCTCAAAGCCAAGAAAGTCCGCGTGCACCTCGCCGCCCCCACCGGCCGCGCCGCCCAGCGCCTCGCCGAGACCACCGGCGGCTACGCTTCGACGATTCACCGGCTGCTCAAATTCGAGGGCGCGAAAGGCGGCTTCACCGTCAACGAATCCCATCCGCTCGCGACGGACTTTCTCATCGTGGACGAAGCCTCGATGCTCGACTCCCGCCTGGCCGCCGCGCTGCTGCAAGCCGTGCCGAGCCGGGCCCACCTCTTGTTGGTGGGCGACGTGGACCAATTGCCCAGCGTCGGCGCCGGCAATGTGCTGAAGGACCTGATCGCGGTCAGTGATCAGCGGTCAGCGGTCAGTTCCGGACTTTCAACTCACAACCCTCAACTTTCAACTCCGGCAGCAACGCTGCCGGTCACCCGCCTGTCCGTCGTCTACCGCCAGAAAGATCAGAGCCTCATCGTCACCGTCGCCCACGCCATCAACGGCGGCGAGAGCTCACCGCCCCCCGTCGTCAGCGAAGTCTCGAAGGCCCAGGCCTGGAGCGACCTCAACTTCATCGCCGCCGCCTCGCCCGAGGACTGCCTCAAAAAAGTCATCGAGCTTTGCACGACGTTCATTCCGCAGCACTTCAAGTGGCTTCACCCCGTCAATGATGTGCAGGTGCTGGCGCCGATGCACAAGGGCGTCGCCGGTGTGGCGAATCTCAATGCGCAACTCCAGGCCGCACTGAATCCGTCGCGCCAAAGCCTGAAGACCGTCAGCGGCGAGTACCGGCCGGGCGACAAGCTGATCCAGCTGCGCAACAACTACGACAAGGACCTCTTCAACGGCGACATCGGCGTGGTGCTGGCGATCGACGGTGTGAAGGGCACGCTCACCGCCGACTTCGACGGCGCCAAGCACACCTTCGAGCGCAATGAATTCGGCGACCTCGGCCTCGCCTACGCCATCAGCATCCACAAGTCGCAGGGCAGCGAGTACCCCATCGTCATCGTGCCCCTGCTCAAGGCGCACTTCGTCATGCTCCAGCGCAATTTGATCTACACCGCCATCACCCGCGGCCGGAAGAAGGTCTTCATCGTCGGCGAGCCCGCCGCCTACGGCATGGCCGTGCGCAATGCGGAATCAAAACTGCGCTGCACCCACCTTAGGGAGAAGATCCTGGGCGCCCCGGCCAGTTTGTAACGTATTACGTTACAAACGGGCTTGGCCTAGAAATGCGGGGCGTTGTTGGCCGGGTCGTTCAGCATGGCCTCAAACGCCGGGTCGCCGCGCAACGGGAGCGTCAGCAGGGAATACCGCAGACGATAAACATTCACCTCCAATTTTGCCATGTATGGCGAACGCAGTATTTCCGTCAACCCGGCGACTGCCTCCGCTTTTTCACCCACCCAGGCCAGGCAGATGGTGCTATAAAAGCGGTCAACGTTCCCCCGATCGGGGGGGCTTTGCTGCAGGATCTCCCTCGCCCGCGCCAACTGCGCCCGCCCTGCGTCCAGCTCACCCAGCATGGCCAACGCCAGACCGAGGTCGTTCAAGGTTCTCGGAGCCGCGGGATCGCCGGCGAGCTCCGTTAGCGCCGAATCGCGATTTTTTTCCAGCAGGGGCCGGGCGGAGGCAAAGTCCTGCTTCGATAGATAGGCTGCCGCGACCAGCATCCGGGCCTGCCGTTCGGTATAATCCCTGAACAGGGCGTCGCCCCCGCTCGTATGCCAGAGGCGAATCATACCATCGGCATCCCCCAGCGCGATCATGACTTCGAGCCGGGTGTAATGAACAAACGGATCCTGCTGCGGGCGATCTTCCGGGGGCAGCCCTGCCAGCAACGCTTTGAGTTCACGAGTCGAACCCGTGCGCAGGAATGGCGTGTTGGCCATGTTCAACGCCGCATCGTTATCCTCGGGATTCAAGCGCACCAGGATCCGATCGATTGCCTCCGTTTCGGCATAATGGCGGAGTGATCGTAACAAATCCGCCTGGCTGGAGAGCACATCCACATTGAACGGGTCGAGCAAACGCGCCTTGGCATACGCCGCCAACGCATCCGCCCACCGCCGCTCCTGCGTCGCATTGATCGCCCGGACTAAATAGGCTTCCGCCCGGTTAGGGAAGAGTTCGATGATCTTCTGTTGGTAGTGCGCGACCTTCGCGCGATCCCTCGTCACGGCACCCAAGCCCACCCCTGCGTCCAGGACCTCATAGTCATTCGGATCGGCTTTTTCCGCCCGCGCCAGGGCCTCGCGCATGCTGGCCAGTCGGACCGAGGAATTATTTTCGCGCCAGTAGGCTCGGCCCTGGATGTTGCTGATGGCCGCCCAAGCCTTGGCGTAGTTCGGATCGATTTCGACCGCGCGGCCCAAAAGGGGCAGAGCCTGGTCGAGCGTTGCTTTATCAGCAGGCCCTGACGCTCATGCGCAGGGGAGTGGTGAAAGCAACGC
>JANMVS010000571.1:0-2474 GCA_031392885.1 Verrucomicrobiota bacterium | reverse complement strand
CTCGTCGCGGCGGATGCGGCCAACGCCACCAAGTTCCAGGACGTACTGGCTTTTTTGCGCAACCGGGTGGACGCGCGGTAGGCTGCTGGGCTGGTGGAGGGCCCGTCTCCTGACGGGCCGCGGTCGGCCGGCTGGCCGTCCCGCCGCGATTTCGGCTCGGCATTTCGCGCTGAATAATTGATTTTCCCGCCATGATGTTGTTCCTGCTCGGCGGATTCATCGGCGCGGCTCTGGTCTATGCGCTCTACTGGCGCGCCCAACGGGATGCGGCCCGGCTCGAGGAGGAGAAGGAGGCCCTGCTGGAGGAGCGGCAAATTGTGCTCGATTACATGCACACCATGGTCGACGCCGTGGGGGAACGCCTGCCGCGCGAGGAGCTTTTCCACCGCATCGTCCACGCGGCGATCCTGAGCACCAGCGCCTTGAGCGCGTGCATTTTCGAGAAAGGGGCGGACAACATGATGCGCGGCGCGGCGGTCGAGGGCCTGTTCCCGCCGCACCGGCCCATTCCCGACACGCAACGGATGAAAATGGGCACGCGGGCCAAGTTCATTGAACAGGTGTTGAAATCCGAATCATTCCCCGTGGGCGAGGGCGTGGTCGGTCGGGTGGCGGCCACCGGCCAGGGCGAGCTGATTGTCCGGGCGGCCGACGACCCGCGCATTGTGAAGCACGATGACCCCGCCCTGATGGTGCACTCGGTCATTGCCGCGCCCATCCTGGTGCGGCAACGGCTGACCGGGGTGCTTTGTGTCTGCAATGCGTCCGACGGCCGGCCGTTTACCGAGACGGATTACTCGCTGGTCGAGGCGCTGGCCGAGCAGGCCGGCCTGGCGGTCCACAATGCGGACTACCTCAACCTGCAAGTGGACAAACAGCGGCTGGATCTGGATCTCGCGCTGGCCAGCGACGTGCAGCAGATGCTGCTGCCGCAGGTGATGCCGCAGGTGCCGGGGCTCGAAATCGACGCGCGATACCTCGCGGCGCAAAAAGTCAGCGGCGATCTCTACGATGTCTTCAAGCTGGGTTACGACCGCGTGGGGGTGGCCGTGGCGGATGTCTCGGGCAAGGGCATGTCGGCCTCGCTGCTGATGGCCATTTGCCGGACGATGCTCCGCCAACTCGCCCCTTTGTACAACTCGCCGGCGCGCGTGCTGGCCGAACTCAACCGGTCGCTGGCCGGTGATGTGCGTACCGGCATGTATATCACGATGACCTACGCGGTGGTGGATGCGGGCAAGAACCAGCTTACGATCGCCCGGGCCGGCCACGAGTTGGCGTTGCTGTCCCGGCGCGACGCGACGACCGGTTCGTTTGTGAGCGAGTATGTCGGCTCCGAAGGCATGCCGGTCGGCCTGGTCGACGCCGAACTGTTTGAGTCGGCCATTGCGGATCAGACGCTGGCGTTTGCGCCGGGTTCGACTTTGGTCCTCTACACCGACGGCCTGACCGAGGCGCCGAATGCCGAGGAGAATGAATTTGGCAGCGCGCGACTGGCGGACGCGCTGCGCACGGCCCATGCGGGCACGGCCCGGCAGATCAACGACGGCATCCTCGCGGCGGTGGAAAAATTCTCCGGCCGCGGGGGGCTGCGGGATGACTACACGCTGCTGACGGTGAAGAGGACCTAGGTGGGGCCGGTCTGTGACCGGCCTGGCCAGTCGAAGACTGGCCCTACTCCCGTGACAGACGCAGAAGGCAGGGACGCCCGCCGCTACAGGCTGGCGACAAATCCCATTTGCCTTCACCGGTACTCCGATCTATCGGTTTCCGCTCATGTCTGCGACCAGCCCCATGTCCGCCTCCGTCCCGCCTGACCAGTTGCCCGATGCCACCGGGCATTTTGGCCCCTATGGCGGAGTCTTCGTGCCCGAGACTCTGATGACCGCCCTGGCCGAACTCACGACGGTCTACGAACAGGCCCGCGCCGATCCGGCGTTTCAGGCGGAGTTGCGGCAGCACCTCAAGGAATTTGCCGGCCGCCCGACGGAACTCTACTTTGCCGCCCGGTTGACGGAGCACTGCGGCGGGGCGAAAATCTATTTCAAACGCGAGGATCTCCTGCATACCGGTGCGCATAAGATCAACAACGCCCTCGGCCAGGCGCTGCTGGCGAAGCGCATGGGCAAGCAGCGCATCATCGCCGAGACCGGCGCGGGCCAGCACGGTGTGGCCACGGCGGCGGTCTGCGCGAAGTTCGGCCTCGATTGCACCGTCTATATGGGCGCGGTGGACATGGAGCGGCAGGCGCTGAATGTTTTCCGGATGCGCCTGATGGGGGCCAAGGTGGTGGCGGTGGAAGCCGGCCAGAAAACCCTCAAGGATGCGGTCAATGAGGCCATGCGTGACTGGGTGACCAATGTCCACACCACCCACTACATTCTCGGTTCGGCGCTGGGCGCCCACCCCTATCCGATGATGGTGCGGGATTTTCACCGGGTCATTGGACAGGAACTGCGCGAGCAAATCCTGGC
>JANMVS010000502.1:0-2393 GCA_031392885.1 Verrucomicrobiota bacterium | reverse complement strand
GCCGACTACGCCATCGAGGGCGATGCCACCGCGGCCAGCTACTTCGCCGCCCTGGCCGTCATCACCGGCGGAGCCCTCGAGGTCGCGGGTCTGAATCTGTCGGCGGAGGCCTTGCAGGGTGACGCCGAGTTCTATCGGTTGCTCGCCGCCCAGAAACTGATCGCCCAGACGGGCCAGTCCGTGGCCTCCGGCCCGGGGCGGATGGGAGTCACCGCAGACTTCAACGATTTCTCGGACACCTTTCTCACGCTGGCCGCCCTCGCCCCGCTGCTCGACGGCCCGACGCGCATTGCCGGCATCGCCCACACGCGCAAACAGGAGACCGACCGGGTCGCCGGCATGGCACGCGAACTACGAAAACTCGGCCAACACGTCAGCGAGACCGAGGATGCGCTGGAAATCCACCCGCGCCCGTTGGTCGCCGGCGTCGAGATCGAGACCTACCACGACCACCGCTTCGCCATGAGTTTCGGCATCCTCGGCTGCCACGACCTGCACAAAAACGGCCGGCCGTGGCTCACGATCAAGGACGCGGCCTGTTGCGCCAAAACTTTCCCGGCATTCTTTGACTTGCTGGAAAGCCTGCGGACGGGTTCTCATTGATCCTCGCCAACATGACGATTCGCCCGATCCAATCCCGCGGTCACCGCGAACTTCGCCGTGCAGTCACCGGTGTCCCGGCCGGTGGTTCCGGGGCCCGGCCGGCTGAGACGCCGGCCGCTACCTGCTGACCATGGCGCCCCAGCCCCTTATTCTCATCGCCATCGACGGCGGCGCCGCCTCCGGCAAATCGTCCTCGTCCAAGATTCTCGCCGACCGGTTCAACCTGTTGCACGTGGACACCGGCTCCTTCTACCGGCACATCACCGACGAACTGCTGCGCCTGGGGGTGGCACACACCGACCGGCCCGCCCTGCAGCGAACGCTGGCCGGACTGGTTTTCACCACCCAGCTCAACGGCCGCTCCGCCCAGCTGCTGATTGATGGCCAGCCCGCCGGCAGTGAAATCCGCGGACAGAATGTCAACGAGCATGTCTCGCACTACGCTGCGATCCCCGAGGTGCGGCTCAAGCTGCTCGGGTACCAACGCGGCCAGGCCGACTTCGCCCGGCAACACGGTTTTCGCGGGCTGGTGATGGAAGGCCGCGACATCGGCTCGGTGATTTTCCCCGAGGCCCACTTTCGCTTTTTCCTGCACGCCGACCCGGCCGAACGCGCCAAGCGTCGCGCGCTGGAAGGCCAGACGGACTCCATCGCGGAACGCGACCGGCTCGACTCCTCCCGCAAGGCCTCGCCGCTCACCTGCCCGGTGGGCGCCATCGATATCGACTCGACCTATCTCACGCTCGAGCAGGTGGTGGAAAAAATGGCCGCGCTGATTGCGACAAAAATAGCTCAATGACCTTGGCCGCAAAAAGCACAAAGAACGCAAAAAATCCGGACTCCGGATCAACTCTAGCCCGCATCTTTCACCCTCCCAGCGACTTTTATGTTCGTCCAACTTCGGATGGACCGCGTGGCATCGAAAGCGGGCAGGCAATGTGGGCTAAAAAACAAGACCGCCTGGCGGTTTTGTCCTCAGCCCGGAGGCCATGGCGCCGACCACGGCCGGACGAATCTCTGAACACTCGGGGGCTTCGCTGGAGAGCAAAGTATGAAATATCCGGGCTAGCGTTCCGTATTTTTGTGTCTTTTGTGCTTTTTGTGGCGAACGAGAATCAACCATGCCGCGCACCCCTGATCACCTGAAGATGACGCCGTTCTACGGCTTCTTTCATTATCTGGCCGGAAACATCCATGGCATGTGGTTTCGCGGCGAAGTGGTCGGGACGGAAAATTTTCCGACCGAGGGCTCCTTTCTCATTGCGGCCAACCACGCCAGTCTTCTCGACCCGCCGCTGGTCGGCAGCCAGATCGCGAAGCAGATGCGTTTCTTCGCGCGCAAAAACCTATGGGACAATCGACTCATCGGCTGGTGGCTCAGCCAGGTGGAAACGATCGCGGTGGAGCGTGACAGCGGCGACGTGGGCGCCATCAAGCGCGTCCTGCAGGCGCTGAAGGAAGACCGGGCGATCGTGCTCTTCCCCGAAGGCACTCGCTCACCCGACGGCAAACTGAAGAAGCCCAAGGCCGGTGTCGGCCTCATGGCCTGCAAGAGCGGCGTGCCCGTCGTGCCCTGCCGGGTTTACGATTCGTTTGAGGCCTGCGGCAAAGGCCAGCTGATTCCCAACTTCGGCACGCCCGTGTCCATTGTTTTTGGCCAGCCGCTGGCCGCCAGCGACTATGATGATCCAACCCTGGGCAAAGCCCGTTACGAGACTGCCGCCCAGCGCATCATGGACCGCATCGCCGCGCTGCCCCGGCCGGTGTATCCGGTGATTTGAGGTTCGATT
>JANMVS010000442.1:0-3898 GCA_031392885.1 Verrucomicrobiota bacterium | reverse complement strand
CCGCCGCTCCGTTTGTGTCCTGACGGCGGGCCCAGCGGTCCCGCCCTACCTTCCGTGTGTTTCGTGGGCTCACTTCTGCACCTTGCGGATCTGGTCAGTGATGGTGATCGCCACCTCGAGCGCCGACTTGCCCAGCGCGCCGCCGACCTTCGGCTGCTTCGCCTCCTGCACACTCTCAATAAAGTGCGCCAGTTCGATGGCGAGCGGCTCGCCCTTCTCGATGGGAATCTCGTGGACGGGCACTTTGTCTTCACCCGCTTTCGCCAGACCGATCTTCAGTTTCAACCCGTAGGCGATGATGTCGCTCTTCTTCACCAAGTGTCCCTTCTGATTCATGAAATCGAGCGAGAGATAGGCGTTGTCCTGGAAGACGCGGATCTCGCGGTTTTTCTTCAGACTCATCCGGCTCGCGCTGAGGTTGGCCACGCAGCCATTTTCGAACTCGATGCGCGCGTTGGCGATGTCCTCGGTCTTGGAGAGCACGTTGATGCCAACGCTGTCGATCTTGCGGATGGGCGACTTCACGAGCGCGAGCACGATGCCAATGTCGTGGATCATCAGGTCAAGCACGACGCCGACCTCGGTGCCGCGGGTTTGGTAGGGGGCGAGCCGCTCGGTGGTGATGTATTGCGGGTGGCCGGTGTGCTTTTCGAGGTAACTCATCACCGGGTTGAAGTGCTCCACGTGGCCGACCTGCACGAGGCAGTTGTTCGTGCGGGCCGCGGCCAGCACCTGCTCGGCCTCCTCCAGGTTGGCGCAGAGTGGTTTCTCAATCAGCAGGTGGCAGCCCAGCGCCAGCAGAGGCAAAGCGGCCTCGGCATGTTTGTCGGTCGGCACGACGATGCTCACTGCGTCGCAAGCTGCCCCCAGTTCCGCCATCGTCGCGAAGCGCCGGCAGTTGAACTTGCCACAGATCTCGGCTGCGCGGGCGTCGCTGGTCTCGTAGATGCCCGTCAGCTCGGCGCCGGGCAACGAGGCATAGATGCGCGCATGGTGCTGGCCGAGGGAACCGACCCCGACGACCCCGCAACGGATTTTGGCTTTGCTCATTTTACAGATCCTCGATTCGGCAACCGGGGGTGGCAACAGCGTTATTACCGAATCAGACGCCAGTTGCAGGCCAAAGCTTCGCCATTCTGCAGGCTCAATGACCATGAGGGCTGGGTAAAAAATCTTACAATTCTTGTTCTAATGCAACTTTTCATACTCAACCTCGGTCAATTGCGACACGCTCATCACATGAGATGATTACGTTCAACCATCCCGCAACCCAAATAGATTCAATACTATGAAAACTCAAACCTGTCTTACTCTCGCCGCCGCAGTTGCCGCCTTGGCCCTCCTGCCAAAATTTGCCTCTGCCCAGGCGGTCAATGCCGCCGCCGGGGCCGCGAATGCGTCCCGCGGTGCGATCAATGCGTCCGCCAACGCTTCGCACGCGGCCAGTGCCGCGGCCCATGCATCTAACGCCGCCGGTGCGTCCGCCAACGCTTCGCACGCGGCCAGCGCCGCGGCCCATGCCTCCAACGCGGCTGATGCAGCGGCCAATTCCTCCCACGCGGCCAATGCGGCCACCAACGCATCGAACGCCGGTAAGTTGACCGGCCTCGCCAAGGCCAATACCGTCGCCAATGAGCACGCCGATCAAGGCTTGGCCAAAGCCGCTCTTGCCACCGACCGGTCAACCACCGGCCAGGCGAAAGCCGCCACCGTCGCCAACGAGCACGCCAAAAAAGGTCTGGCCAAACCCGCCGAGGCTAATGAAGCAGCCGATACCGACTCGGCCAAGGTTGACGCCGATGCCAACGAGCACGCCGAAAAAGGTCTGACCAAAGCTCCTGAAGCGAATGAAGCATCCGACACCGACGTAGCCAAGATCAAGGTCAAGGCCAACGCTGACGAAAAGGCCGCCAAAGCACTCGCGAAGGTCGCTGCCAGCAAGGACAAGAAAGACGGCAAATAAGCCTGTTGCCCGATTTTTTTTGGGGAGCGCTGCGGCTATGCCGGGCGACTCCCCTTTTCTTGATTTTTCACCATCCCCAAAATGCACTCCACCATCCTTAAAGCGGTTGCGTCCGCCTTCATGCTGGCCGGCCTGACAACCGGACTGGCCCAGCAGGCCGAGCCACTGAAAATCAAACTCGACACCAGTTACGTCTTCACCCGCGGCGACTATGGATTGCCGCAGGATACAGATGTATCCATCTTCCTGCTGAACCCCACGGTTGAGGTTGATCAATGGCGCTTCCAGGCGTCGATCCCCTACGTGCGTCTCGATGGCCCCGCCTCCATCGTCGGCAATACGGGAGCCCCCACCCTGGTCTCGCGATCCACCCATGGCTTGGGCGACCTCACCCTGAGCGCCGGACACAAGCTTGAGACCGAAAGCTCCGGCTGGTCCAGTGATCTGAGCGTGAAAGTAAAATTCCCCACGGCCGACGACGCCAAGGGCCTTGGGACCGGCGAAATGGACACCATGGTGCAGATGGATGCGTTCAAGGTCGGCGGCAAAATCACGCCCTATGCCACCTTGGGTTATCAATTCCTCGGCAGCAACGCCAGCTACCCGATGAAAAACGGCGCCTATGTGACGGCTGGTTTTGCCGGACAAGTGTCACCCGGCCTCACCATGGGCCTGGCGGGCAACTGGCGCCAACCCATCGTTGTCGGTGGCAAAGCCGGCGTCGAGGCCATGGCATTTGTGCAGCGCAAGTTCTCGGAGCAAAGCCGGATCCAGGCCTTTGTCCTCCATGGCTTCACTGTTGCGAGCCCCAACATCGCCATCGGAGCCACTTTGGGGTTCAGCTTCTAATACCTATCGCCCGCTGAAAATACTCGGTCATGGCGCGGATCCCGCAAGGCGGGAGACGAAGCAATCCAGCACTTCGTCTGTCTCAGTGGCCCGAGCCGGTCGAGGGGCGGGATCGCCACGGTGCGCTTCATCCTTCGCCGAGCCTTCGGACGACAAGTCGCGCACCTCGCGATGGCAATCGGGTAAAAGGAAACGGCGATTGGTTTCAGACAAACCGTCCGCCATGCAGCACGAGTTGGCGATTTGTTTTTTTGGCGTGGACGGGATTGTGCGTCACGAGCACCAGCGCGGCGTTTTCCTCGGCGCAAACGCCCAGCAGCAAGTCGACGATGCTATCGCCGGTGCGCTCGTCGAGATTGCCCGTGGGCTCGTCGGCGAGGATCACCGCCGGACGGTTCATCAAGGCCCGCGCCACGGCCACCCGCTGGCGCTCGCCGCCGGACAGCTGGGACGGCAGGTGATGCCCGCGCTCGGCCAGCCCGACCCGTTGGAGCAACGCCGTGACCCGTTGGCGTTCCGCCGGACCAACCCGGCCCACCACGCGCGCGGCCATCAGGACATTGGCATAAGCATCGAGCTCCGGGATCAGGTAGTACGATTGGAAAACCATGCCGAGAAACCGGCCGCGGCGCGTGGTGAGTACGCCGAGGCTGAGTTTGTGCGCGGCTTCGGCTCCCCACCACAACTCGCCCGTGTCGGGCCGGTCGAGTCCGGCGAGAATGTTGAGCAAGGTGCTTTTGCCCGAGCCGGATTCGCCGCGCACACTGACGGACTCGCCGGCGGCGACGGAAAAATCGACACCCTGCAGCACCTCCAGCGTGCGATCGCCACTCGGGTAGGTCTTGCGCAGGGCGGAGGCCTGGAGGACATCTTCAGGCACGGGGAAAACCTCCAATCCAATTGGCCACAAAAAGCACAAAAGGACGCAAAAAGGTCCGGTCTGATTTTGTGTCTTTTGTGTTTTTTGTGGCCATAAAGTTCTGCTGATTCAGATCGAATGCCTCACTCACTGCGCAGCGCCTCCACAGGTTTGAGTTTCGCGGCGCGCCAGGCCGGGATCAGGCCGGCCAGGGTCGAGGCCACCAC
>JANMVS010000415.1:0-10016 GCA_031392885.1 Verrucomicrobiota bacterium | reverse complement strand
TCTGTATGCTGGCTCGGGGTGATAGCTCAACGGTAGAGCAGAAGCCTTTTAAGCTTTTGGTTCCGGGTTCGAATCCCGGTCGCCCCACCAGCTAGCCCCCAATCAATTGGGCGGCCGCCATTTGCAGTAGCCGGATTGTATTTATTCCCGGATGGACAAGTGGAAGTTCACTATTATGCATTAGGGCTATCCCCCCACTCATGTCACCCGTTTCAACCGCACGCCAAGCCAAGCGCATAATCATTATCGAAGACCAGACCGCCATTCGCGAAATGTTGGCGGAGATTTTGCGGAACGATCCGGCCTACTCGATTGTGGGGGAAAGCGGCGATGGCCAGCAGGCCTGCCAGCTTTGTCTCGACCTGAAGCCCGACCTGCTCGTGCTCGATGCCCGTCTGCCCGGCCTCAGTGGGGTCGACATTCTCCGCCGGATCGGAAAACAGCTCAAGGGCACCCGGGTCCTGGTCTTTTCCGCCTACGAGAGCCCCGCGCTTGTGCGCGAGATGCTCGAGGCGGGCGCGCATGGCTTCGTGGAGAAAACCGCCGGACTGGGCGAATTCAAAAAGGGTCTCGAAACGATTGCCCGCGGTGGCACTTACTTCGGACCCGGCGTGGCCGCCCTGCTGCGAACCGTCGTCGCCAACAACAGCCCGACCACCGGCATGGACACCTTGACGGTCCGGGAGCGCGAGATCCTCAAACTCGTCGCCGAAAGCAACAGCACCAGGGATATCGCCCAGAAGCTCACCATCAGCGTCAAGACGGTGGATAATCACCGCACGAACCTGATGCGTAAGCTCAATCTGCATGATGTCGCCAGCCTCACCCGTTATTCGCTGGAAATCGGACTGATCGACCACCGCGCGCCCACGTGGTAGTTCTTCTCCGCCCCGGTAGTTTCGTTCTTGCGCGCCACTGACGATTATTCAATAACGACCCGCACTCCTTTTTAGCCAATCATGACGAATTTTTCCAAACTCCTCGGCCTAGTCCTGGCGGCGAGCGCGCTGTTTCTCACGGCGTGCGCCAAAAAACCCGTGCGGGCGGTGCCTGACGCCACCCAAACGGGCCCGAACAACAGCATTGATCCGACCCAAGTCGCGATTGGGGCCGACCCCGGTTCAACGCTGGCGCCCCGCGATGCCGGCACCGTGGATGACGTCAACAAGAGTGTCGTTGATCCCGTCTACTTTGCCCTCGATCGTTTTGCGGTTGCCCCGGCGGAGCGGCCTAAAATCGAGGCGGCCGTCAAGTGGCTCAAGGAAAATGCGGACAAGCACCTCGTGCTCGTCGGCCACTGCGACTGGCGGGGCACTGCCGAATACAATCTTGGTCTCGGCGACCGTCGCGCCAACGCAGTCAAACGCTACCTTGAGACCCTCGGCGTCGATGCCCAACGGCTCGAGACCCTCTCGAAGGGTTCCACCGATGCCAAACAGGCCGGCTCGGAAGCCGATTGGACCAAGGATCGCCGCGTCGACTTCGTCGTGCTCAAGCGCTAAGCCTCGACATTTTTGACCAAAGGCCCCCGCGACAGGCGGGGCCTTTTTTCTGGGCGACTTGAGCGGCTTCAACCTCTGGCCAGCTCCGCCAGTACGCGTTCCGATGCGTCGATGCCCTTTTTCATCACGCCGAGATGAAAGCTTTCATTCGGGGCGTGCAGATTATCCTCCGGGAGAAACAGCCCCATCATCACGGCGTCGAGCCCGAGTATTTCCTTTAGATCCGCGAGTAGGCCCACGCTACCGCCCTCGCGGAGGTAAATTGGCGGCTTGCCGAAAACCTGGGTGGCCGCCTTGTCCACCGCGCGAAAGCACGCGGCCAGGGCGGGTGACTGATCCTGCGGCGTGTTCGAGCGGTCAGGGGGAATGACCACATACGGCGTCGCGTTGTGCTGCTCCGTGATTTTCATCGTCACGCCCTTCGGACAGCGCGCCTGGATGGCTTTGATCACGCGATCCTTCATGTTCGCGGGCGTCTGGTTCGGCACGAGCCGGCAGGTGATCTTGCAGCTGGCCTTGCTCGGAATGACCGTCTTCGTGCCGGCGCCCTGATAGCCGCCGCTGAAACCGTTGAATTCCAAGGTCGGCAGGAACCGGATCGCCTCGAAGGGATTGTAGCCGGGGGGAGTGTGAAATTCCGTGATGCCGAGAAATTTCGCGTAAGCCGACGCGTCGAGCCCAGCTTTCTTCAACTCACCCCGCTCCCACGCTTCCGGTTCCATGACCTGGTCGTAAAATCCCGGGATATTCACGCGCCCGTCGGGCGAGTGCAGCGAGGCGGCCAGTTCGGCCAGCGCCTGCAAGGGATTCATCAGCACGCCGCCGTGCATGCCCGAATGCAGATCCGACTTCGGCCCGGTCAGCTCTATCTCGAGCGCCAGCATGCCGCGCAGGCCGACCGTGATGATCATCTGGTCGGGGCTCAGAATGCCATTGTCCGACATGTAGATGAAATCGCCGCGCAGCTTGCTCTTGTGCTCCTGCAGGAAGGTCTTGAAATTCTTGCTGCCGATCTCCTCCTCGCCCTCGATCACAAACGTAATCCGCAGCGGCAGTTTCGGGTTCGACTCGAGCAGGCGGGCGACCGCGGAGATATGCACCATGAGCGGCCCCTTATTGTCCGCGGTGCCCCGGCCGTAGATGCGCTCGCCAATAATCGTGGGCTCGAAGGGCTTGGTCTTCCACTGGTCAAGGGGGTCGGGCGGCTGCACATCGTAGTGGCCGTAGATGATGACATGGGGAAATTTCGGATCGCCATCACGCTTGGCCACGATGACCGGATGCAGCGCGGTCGGAACGACCTCAACCGTGAATCCAATTTCCTTGAGCAGGCCCGACACAAATTCCTGTGCTCCCACCATGCCCGACTTGAAATTCGGGTCGGCGGACACACTGGCATGGCGGACGTATTCCTTGAGCTTCTCAATGGGGTCGAACATGTCTTCATCATGGACCAGATTTTCCCGGGCGGCTAGTCAGAAGTGTCGCCGGGAACCAAGGCGTTTGGAAATGGCCTGCGGCGAAAAGGCAGGGCGCGCCCTGCCCGCCGAACCGGCGAATGCGGCCGTCCCGGGGATGTTGGCCTTAGGCCTTAGTGGTAACGCGCGAGGGCGGCCTCGTACAGCGGCAGCACCTGCGGCATCCACTGCTGCAAATCCGCGATGCGCCGTTCGGATGATGGATGGGTCGAGAGAAAAGCGGGCATATTGCTGCCCTTGCTCTCCTTTTCCATGCTTTGCCAAAAGGGTATCGCAGCCATCGGGTTGAAGCCCGCTTTGGCCGCGTACCGGATCCCGATGTAGTCCGCCTCACTCTCATTGTCCCGCGAAAATTTGAGCATGATCCCGCCAGCCCCGATCCCGTACGCCGCCAGCACCAACTCGTGGTTTTTATTGTCCTGGGTGGACGCGTCAATCGCCGCCCCCAGCAGTGCCGCCGCCACCCCTTTGCTCATCCGTTCCGCCCCGTGCCGCGCGGTGACATGGGCAATCTCATGTCCCATGACAATGGCCAGGGCGGCATCGGTCTCGGCCAATTTAAGCAGCCCGCTGTAAACCCCAACCTTGCCGCCGGGCAGCGCAAACGCGTTGATCGTCTTGGGTTCATCAAACACGACAAATTCCCATTTCGCCGTGGGCAAATCGGACCCCACGGCCTCGGCGATGCGCCGCCCCACCCGCTGCACCCGTTCGTTGTCGATGGGATTGCTGGATGGTTTTTCCTTATTCTTGATTTCCGCGAACGCCAACGCCCCGTCCGCCACCTCGTCACCCAAGGGCAGGATGAAGGCGGAGCGGCCGGTTTCGGGGACCGTGTAACAACCCACCAGTACCAGCAACAACGCAAGCAAACCACCATTCAGCGTCCGTTTCATGCGGCAGACCATAGCTACTTTGCACCCGGGGCCAAGCGGAAGTTCATTGTCGCGCTGCTCAATGTTTGAAATGGCGGCTGGCCGTGAAAACCATGGCCAGGCCGCGCTCATCGGCGGCGCGGATGACTTCCGCGTCACGCAGCGACCCACCGGGCTGGATCGCGCTGGTCGCCCCGGCGTCCGCGGCGGCGATCAGCCCGTCGGCGAAAGGAAACAGTGCCTCGCTCGCCACGACCGAGCCGTGCAAATCAAGTTTAGCCTCACCGGCCTTCCAGACGGCGAGGCGCGAACTGTCCACCCGGGCCATCTGGCCGGCACCGATTCCCAGCGTCTGCTCACCGCGGCAGTACACGATGGAGTTCGACTTCACATGCTTGCCGACCTTCCAGCCGAACAGCATGGCCGACCACTCCGCCGGGGTCGGTTGACGCTTGGTCACGACCTTGAACTCACTGACCGGGCCGAGGGTGCGGTCGCGGTCCTGCACCAGTACGCCGCCGATCACGGAGCGCACTTCCTGCAAGGCATCCGCCCCGAGGCCTTCCTTCGCAATCATCAGCCGCAGATTTTTCTTTTTGCCGAAAATCTGCCGGGCCTCGTCGCTGAAGTGCGGGGCAATGATCACCTCGGTGAATATCTCCGCGATGATTTGGGCCAGCGCCCCCTCCAGGGTGTGGTTGACGATGATGATGCCGCCGAACGGCGCCTGCCGGTCGGTCGCGTAGGCTTTCGCCCAGGCCTCCAGCAACGTGTCGGCGCTGGCCACGCCGCAGGGATTGGTATGTTTGAGGATCGCCACCGTGGGTCGCTCGAACTCCCCAATCAGATAGGTCGCGGAGGTGATGTCCAAAATATTGTTGTAGCTCAGTTCCTTGCCTTGGAGCTGTTCGAAGTGCTCGTGGAACGTACCATAGAGCGCCGCCTGCTGGTGCGGGTTCTCGCCATAGCGCAGGCTTTGCGCCTTTTTGAGGGAAAGACGGTAGGTCGCAGGAAACCCGCTCAATGCCGCGAGATCCGGCTCGTCCTGCTGCATCTCCAGATAGCGGGAGATGGCCGCGTCGTAACCGGCCGTGCGCTGGAATACCTTGAGCGCCAGCTGGCGCCGCAGAGCCGGCAGTCCCGCCGGCTGCCCCAAGCCCGTCAGCACGGCCGGGTAGTCGGTCGGGTCACACACCACGGTCACGCTGGCATGATTCTTGGCCGCACTGCGCAGCAGGGCCGGGCCGCCGATGTCGATGTTCTCGATGGCCTCCTCGAACTCCACGTGGGGCTTCGCCACCGTTTGCTCGAATGGGTAGAGGTTCACCACCACGAGATCGATGAGGGCGATCTGGTTCTGCTCCGCCTGCGCCAGGTGCGCGGGTTTGTCCCGCCGGCAGAGCAGGCCACCGTGGATCTTCGGGTGGAGCGTCTTCACGCGCCCCTCCATGATCTCGGGGAAGCCGGTATGCTCGCTCACCTCGGTCACGGGCAGGCCGGCCCCGGCCAGCAGTTTGGCCGTACCGCCGGTGGACACCAACCGGTAGCCGTACTGGCGCACGAGCGCCGCGGCAAATTCCACGAGGCCGCGTTTGTCGCTGACCGAGAGCAGCGCGAGCTTTTCCATAGATAGGGGCCTTTGTGCGCCGGTGACTTTGGCTCCGCAAGTCGAAAGCCTGTCACGCGGGCTCACTTTTTCATGTATTTTCCGGGTTTCGTCGTTTCTACTCAACGGGTCCGATGTCCGCTCCACTTGAATTACCCGGCTTGAAGGTTGAACTCGACCAACTCGTTTATCGCCACGGCGGCGACCAATTACCGGCGGACCGGCCCCATGCGTTCATCTACTACCTGACCATCCGCAACGACTCGGATCGCACCGTGACGCTGTTGGGTCGCAAGTGGGTCATCGAGAATGCCGACGGCACCCAGGTGGTCGTAGAGGGCGACAAGATTGTCGGCGAAACCCCCACCCTCGCCCCCGGCGGGCATTTTTCCTACAACAGTTACCACGTCGGCAATTGCAACAGCCGCGCGTTCGGCAGCTTTCACGGTCTCGACGAGTCCGGGGCGCGTATTTTTGTCCGGATCCCGCCTTTTGACATGGACATCCCCGCGAGCTGACCCGCCGCCCGTCCCATGAAGATTATTGACCTTAACAGCGTCGGCGGCATCGGAGCCAACTCGCTCTATTGCCAGCTGGGCGATTTTCACTTCGTCGTCGATAGCGGCTTGAACCCGAAACAAACCGGCCGCGTCGCCGCGCCGGACCTGCGGCCGCTGCAGGGCGTGAAACTCGACCTCATCTTCATTACGCACTGCCATCTGGACCATATCGGCTCGTTGCCCTTGCTGATGCGGCACCAGCCGAATACCGCCGTGCTCATGACGCTGCCCAGTCGCATGCTGATCGAACGCATGCTGCACAACTCCGCCAACGTCATGGTCCGCGAGCGCGAGGAAAAGGGCATCGCCGACTACCCGCTCTTCACGCACGACGAGATCGACCGCATCGCCCCGCGCCTGATTCCCCACCAGTTCAGCCAGCCGAAAAAATTCGCGGGCGACCGGGACGAGATCGAGTTTACTTTCCATCCCGCCGGCCACATCGCCGGGGCCTGCAGTGTGGAGATTGTCCACAAGCACCGGCGCATCCTCTTCAGCGGCGACGTGCTCTTCTCCACCCAGCGCATCCTGGATGGGGCCAAACTGCCCAAAGCGCACTTCGACACGCTGGTCACGGAGACGACGCACGGGGCCACGGAAAAGCCCCCGGGCAATATTCGCTCCGGCGAGATGATGCGCCTCATCGATACGATCAACGGCACCCTCCTGCGCGGTGGCTCGGTGCTCATCCCCGTCTTCGCGCTCGGGCGCATGCAGGAGATTCTCGCCATTCTGCACGATGCCCGGAAATTCAACCGGCTGGCCCCCGCCCCGATCTTCGCCTCCGGCCTGGGCATGGATCTCTGCGATTATCTGGATGATATCGCCAAGAAAACCGGCCTGGTCCACTTCACGCGCACCATCCTCAAGGAGCTCAAGGTCAAGAAATCCCCGCGCGATCTCGTCCCGGGCAAAGAACCGCCCACCCAAGGCATTTACGTGGTCAGCAGCGGCATGATGGTCGAGAAAACGGCGTCCTATACCCTGGCCTCCTGCCTCGCGGGCAATGCCAAGCACAGCATCTGTTTTGTGGGCTACTGCGATCCGGACACCCCCGGCGGCCAGCTGCAGTCCGCCCACCATGGCGACCAATTCCTGTTCGCCGCCGTCAACGTCAAGACCCGCATCCGCGCCCAGATCGAGCGTTTCGAATTCAGCGGCCACGCATCGCGGGAGGAACTCCTCGACTACGCCGTGCAGTGCGCCCCACGCTCGATCGTGCTCACGCACGGTGACCCGCCCGCCCGCGCCTGGTTTGCTGATCAGCTCGCCGCCCAGCTGCCGCGGGCCAAGATTCTCGATCCGGTCCCGCTCCAAACTTATCAAGTATGAAGTTTTGCCGGTAGGGCGAGTCCGCTGGACAAGTCGCGGCTTATCTTATCGCGCCGATTCGCGCTCCCCTTCGGCCGCCGATGAGGAGCGTCCTAAAACCCCGAGCAATCTTGCCACCATCGCCTTGTTGCCCGCCACGTACTGGACCCGGGGCGCCTTGAGGGTGAACTCTCTCATTGGAAACGGTGGATTCTCCAGGTAGTGGATTTCAATGCCCGCCTCGGCGCAAAGGGCGCACGCCGCGGCGATATCCCAGACCTTGTTGTTGTGGTCGACGACTCCGTCGAGGAGCCCGATGGCGGCGTAAGCCAGGTGGAGCGTGCTGCTGCCCAGTCCGCGGATCTTGAAATTTTCGATCAACCGCTTGCCCTCGGACGCGTGGCCTTTGTCCACCGGGGAGTGAAAGCCGATCAGGCTGTGGCTGTGCGGGGCCTCGCCGCGCGCCCGCACCACCTGGTCGCCTTCCCTCACCCCGCGACCCGGGCCGCCGTGAATGAGCACCCGGCGCGCCATGTCGTAAATGACACCGTAAATCGGTGCGCCGTGCTCCAGCAAGGCAAGCGAGATGGCACAGTGGCTGATGCCGTTGATGTAATTATTGGTTCCGTCGATGGGATCCAGGACCCAGCAGAAGCGGGCCGTGACCGGCATGGCGAGCTCGGTGGGGGTCAATTCTTCGCTGAAAAATTGGTCCGCGGGAAACTGCGCGCCAATCGCCGCCTGAATATGTTGGGAGATGGCGATGTCCACCGCTGTCACCTTGGTACCGTCGTGCTTGATCTCGCTCCGGGCCCGGCCGAATTCCCGGTGCATGAGTTCCGTCTCGGCCCGGACGGCGTGCTGGGCGGCGGCGATGCGTTGGGCGATCTCGGTATTATTAGCCACGGATTACACGGATGAACACGGATCGAAAAAGAGAAAGCCTTATCTGTGTTCGTTGCGAAATTCGCGGTCAGCGGTCTTGCCCAGCTGATGGCCATGGCGCACGACGCCTTTCTGGCCGCGGTCATTGAGCTGGTCCAGCACGGCGGCCAGCCGCCGTTTTTTCTCGTCGGCTTGGGTGAACATTTCCAACTGGCTCCCCTGCTCTTCCACACTCGAAAATCGCACGCTGACGAGCCGGAGCGGCCGGCGCTTCGTCCAGGCCGCCTTGAGCAGCAGCGGCACCAACGCATAAAATGGGGCCTCCAAGTCAGTCGCGTCCGCCAGGCTGCGGCCGGCGGAGTTATCCTCCATGGCGGGATAGCGCACTTTGATCGTCATCGTTTTCACGCGTTTGCCGTCCGCCCGGATCTTGGGCAGGAGCTCGTCGATCATCCGTTTGGCGATGCGCTCGATGGAGGCGAATTCCCCGATGTCGTGGGCGAAGGTTTCCTGCGTGGAATACGATTTGGCCTCCTCCTCGTTCGTCTCCACCCGGCGGTCATCCTGTCCGCGCGCCATGGCCAGCATCTCCGGCCACCCGCCGCCAAAAAGCGCTTTCAATTCCGTCTCCGAGCGGGCGCAGAGATCGCGCACCAACCGGATCCCCGCCGCCTCCAGCCGGGCCGCGCTCTTCTGACCGACACCGGGAATGACCGTGATCTTGAGTGGGGCCAAAAACGCCGCCTCTTCTCCCGGAGCAACGAGGGTGAAGCCGCGCGGCTTGCGGGCCTTGCTTGCGATGGCGGCGACCAGTTTGTTCGTGGCGATCCCGAACGAGGCGGTGATTTGCAAATCATCCCAGATGCGCTGCTGGATGGCGCGGACCCGCCGGGCAATCTCCTCAACGCTCTTGCAGCCGCACGGCCCGAGATCAAGGTAACCCTCGTCGATGGAATTGCGCTGCACGTAGGGCGTGAGCGTCTCGCAGATTTCAAACATTCGCCGCGAGTAGGGCCCGTATTGTCCGTGGCCGTGACTGACGAGGATCAGGTCGGGGCAAATTTTCAGCGCCAGCTTGCTGGGCATCGGCGTGTAGACTCCGCAGGCCCGCGCCTCGTAACTGGCCGACGCAATGATGCCGCGCTCCCGTCCGCCGACCGCCACCTTTTTGCCGCGCAGCGTCGGATCCAGCGCTTGCTCGACGGCCACGAAGAACGCGTCGGCGTCCAGGTGAACGATGGTGGGCAGCAGGCAGGACATCACGCTACATTTGGAGGAGCCTGCTTGCAGGCGATCCAATAACAATCGCCTGCAAGCAGGCTCCAACAAGAAGCGCCTAAAACCTGAACTGCGCCCGGTGGAGGTGATGCCTCACGCCGGCCGGTGTGTGCCTGGCCGCCAGCTCGGCGAGTTTCGCCGCATCCACGCTGGTCGAGACCACGACGAGTTGCTGGCCGTGGACGACGGCGATACAGATATCCACGGGCTTATCCGGCGACAGATCCCGGGGAACGTAGACCAGCACCGTGTCCTGCTGGTCCGCGACCCCGACCAGGCGGGTCCATCCGCGTTTATGCATGGCCCGATCGGTGTTGATAAAAAGCTGTTCACGCGACCATGGGGCCGTCCCCGTCTTCCGTTCATAGACGCCGACACTGGCCTGCCGCACCGCCGCGAGCGCGAGACGGGCCTCCACCACCTGCTTGCCGTGGGCAAACCACAAGCCGGAGCGCACCGCGCCGAGGGTCATGTCGCCAACACTGAGCTGTACTATGGTGCTCCAGTCGGCCGCAGTGGCG
>JANMVS010000298.1:0-8819 GCA_031392885.1 Verrucomicrobiota bacterium | reverse complement strand
TGACCCGCGATTGTTGCTCTGCCCACTCTGTTCACCCGGGCCAAAATCGCCACTCGGCCGCCGGCTTCGACCCCGCCATACTTCCCCTCCTTCCCTCATGAAACGCCTGCTCCTGCTCATCCTCACCAGCGTCCTCCTCTCCCTCCCGGCGATTGCTGCCGCCGAGGCCCCTCCTTTTCCGCTGAAAAAAGTGCTCTTTTTCAGCAAATCCTCCGGTTATGAACACGCGGCGATCAAGACGCAGGACGGTCCCGAGTTCGGCTACGCGTTTCGCGTCCTGCAGGAGCTCGGCGCCAAACATAACATCGCGTTTACTTTTTCGAAAGACGGCAGCCTTTTCTCACCGGAATATCTCGCCCAATTTGACGCGTTGTTTTTCTACACGACCGGTGACCTGACGCTGGCCAAGAACAACCCAACTCTGGGCGATGGCCAGCCCGGGATGACGCCAGCCGGCAAGCAGGCGCTCCTGAACGCAGTCGCGGAGGGCAAAGGCTTCGTCGGCACTCATAGTGCCGCGGATACGTTTCATGCGCCGGGCAACAAGGATCACGGCCCGGCGCGCAATGAGTCCGATGGCGACCGGACCGATCCTTACGGGAAAATGCTCGGCGGGTCTTTTATCAAGCATGACGCGCAGCAAAAGGCCCGGCAGATTGTCGCCGATGCGAAATTCCCCGGCCTGAGCGCGGTGCCGCCGGATTTCGGCCCGCAGGAAGAGTGGTATTCGCTGAAGAATTTCGCGCCCAATCTCCATGTCCTCCTTGTGCAGGACACGAGCACGATGGCGGGCCCGTCCTATCAGCGACCGCCTTATCCCGCCACGTGGGCGCGCCTGCACGGAAAGGGCCGCGTGTTTTACACGAGCATGGGCCACCGGGATGACATTTGGACCAACCCGGTCTTTCAAGCCGTACTGATGGGAGGCCTGAACTGGGCTTTGCGCCGCGTCGACGCCGATGTCACGCCTAACCTTGCGGAGTTCGCCCCGCAGGCCAACGTGCTGCCGAAATATGTCGAGCCGCCACCGAAAGAGGAAAAAAAGAGCGTCCAGCCGCCGGCCGAAACCAAGAAATAATCCACGCTTTCCCTCCTGAGGGAAGAGCCGCCTTCGGCGGGTTTGCCGCCGCAGGAGGGTCCGAGGCATTAGGGAGTCCGGACGGGGCTTTTCCCCTTGCCAGGGAGGGCTGGGCTCCTGGCCAGCCGCAGGCCCGTCGGGAGACGGGCCCTCCACACTAGCCTGCTGGGCGGGATGACCACAAAATCGGCCAGTCCGGAGGAGCGGCTTGGCACCTAACAGTGTAATACTAACCTCGCCTGCTTGCCCAATCAGCGGGTTGAGGCACTCTCTCGAAATAATAATGATTCCGATTGAACGAAATGGCCTCCCCGGCGTCTTTCTTGTCGTAGTTCAAAGGTTTGTTTGGTGTTAGGGGTGAAGGGCCATCTATAGGGTAGATGGCCCTTCCTTCTTTTCCGGGTACGCCGACCGAAAGAATTTCCTCCCCTCGCCCGCTCGCTTCCTGCATACGAAGCCGAGCCATGAAAAAGACCTTCCCCCTCCAGCTGCCCGGCAAAGCGGACGCCCGCGTCCTCGAAGCCATCAAGCAGGATATCCGCAAGTACGTGAAACGGGAACGACGTAAGCCGCTGGCCACTGGAGTGGATTTCTGGGACTTTGATTGCAAGGTGGGGGTCGACCAAGCCGCACCCGCCATTAAGCACCTCGCCGAGGTCGTCCCCGCCATCGAGGCCGCGGTGAAGACGGAAGGCACGACGACCGTCTACGTGGAAATTCTATCCAAGCCCGGCCACCGCACGAAGAAGCCCACGACCGCCAGCCCCACTGAAGTGGCCGGCCCGATTGAGCCGCCGCCGGATAGTCCGGAACACGAGATTTAGCCGATTCGCGCGAAAAACCAGCGGGCCTGGTTATGCTGAGCCCACAGGTAGGGGCCGTTGCCCCCAACGGACCTGGCGTCACGCGGGCGGCTGAGGGCTGCCGTTGCGGATGTGCACTCATCGCCGCTCCCCCCCGACTCGGACACCCCAAAGACAGATCGGGATTCTGCCGGCGATTAGCCGGCCCCAGAAACCCAGTGGCGGAGACGATTAGTCGGAGCACACCTTGAAGGATTCATGCTTGGATGAAGCCATTAGTCGTTAACGCTTCCGGGACTGCGGAATTTGGCTTCAAACCAACCGGAAGCCCAGCGCTTCCAGTTCGTTCATGTTGAACGGCGCGCTCGCCAGCACCTCCTGCACCTTGGCGAGCGCTCCGGCCATGGTTGGGGCATCGAAAATGGCCGCGCCATCATCACTGTCGTGCAAATGCACAGCCCACGGACTGGTGGCCGCATCGGCCCTGACTTGAAAGGCGGAACCATAAAGATAATTTCCCGGCAAACCGGGATGCGGACCGGTCCCGGGCACAAGGAATAGCGTGTGCACCGGGTCGTGGGCGGCCTCGACCCCGTGTTTGGCCCGATGATGGGCCACTCGGCCGGCCACGGTCAGGCGATAGCTCTCCGCCTTGGCACGGCGCTCGGCAGGCAACGAGAGTACATAGCGGGCGAAAATGCTGCCGTTGGCCTCGAGTGCCTCCGGCGCAATCTGCCCGGCGATGAGCGCCTCGAGGTTGTACGCGTGGATCGCCGGGCGTTTGGCGAGTGCGCGAGCCGTGACATGTCCGTCCTTGTGGTCCGCGTCAGCGTAAGCCTGGTGCGAGCCATAGAGCCGGTTCACTGCATCCTGATACGCCGGGGTCACCGGCACCGCGCCAATCGGGCTGTGATCAATCATGTCGAGGACGGTCTGGTCGAATTGCGCGTGGGGACTTTGGGGCATAGACTGGGATGAATAGCCGCCCCCGCCGCGAAGACGAGGCTCATCTCAGGGGAACGACCGATCGCGTGAATCAGCGGATTTTTCCCTCGCTTTTGGCGGGTTTCATCGCGGCATTCGCCCCATGCCGTTTAACAAACTCGGGCTGTATTCCAGCATCGTTCGTGCCGTCGCCGCCAAGGGCTATGGCGAACCCACCCCCATCCAGCAGCAGGCCATTCCGGTGGTCCTGAGCGGCCGCGACCTCATTGGTTCCGCCCAGACGGGCACGGGTAAGACCGCCGCCTTTGCCCTCCCGATCATCAACCGCCTCGGCGGACATAAAAAGCCCGCGCCGCGCGTGCTCGTGCTCGAGCCCACCCGCGAACTTGCCGCGCAGGTGGAAGAGGCTTTCCGCGAGTTCGGCCAGTTTACCGGCCTGCGCACCGCCTTGATCCATGGCGGCGTGGGTTACGGGGTGCAGCGCAAAGCCCTGCACCAAGGCAGCGACATCGTGGTTGCCACCGTCGGCCGCCTGATGGATTTCCTCGCGGAACGGGCCTTCCGCCTGGACCACCTGGAGGTACTCGTGCTTGACGAGGTGGACCGGATGCTCGACATGGGTTTTATCAACGACGTCAAAAAGATCGTCAGCCTGTGTCCCAAGAAACGGCAGACGCTGTTCTTTTCCGCCACCGTCCCGCCGGAGATCGAAGCCGTGGCGCGCTTCGCCCTCCACGATCCCGTCCGCATCGCCATCGGGCGCGCCCGCTCCGTCAACGAATCCGTGACCCATGCCATTTACCCGGTCAGCCAGGGCCTGAAATTCAAGCTGTTGCTCGCGCTGCTCGAGAAGACTGATTTTCACAGTGTCCTGGTGTTCACCCGGACGAAGCATGGCGCCGACAAGATCGCCCTGCGGCTCAAGGAAGCCAACCATTCCGTCGCCGTGCTCCATGGCAACCGCAGCCAAGGCCAGCGCACGGCCGCCCTCAAGGGTTTCAAGGAAGGTCACTACGAAGTCATGGTCGCCACCGACATCGCCGCGCGCGGCATCGACGTGGCGGATATCTCGCATGTTATCAACTACGACATACCCATGACTCCCGATGACTACGTACACCGCATCGGCCGGACCGGTCGGGCCGCGGCGGTCGGCGACGCGTTCACCCTCGTCACGCCGCAGGAGGCGAACGAGGTGCGGGCGATCGAACGCTTCATCAAAGCCAGTATTCCGCAGCTCCAACTCGAAGGCTTCGATTACAAGGCCATCCCTCCCGCCGCCTTCGCCGGCGATGGCGACCAGCGCGGTCGCCGGTCAGGCCCCGGCAGCCGCCGGGGCGGTGGCGGCCGTTCCACCGCGGCCTATCACCCCAAAGGCAAGCCCGGCGGACATTGGCACAGCGGCGGCCGGCGGTAAATCCTGCGCCCTTTCTGTCGGTCAGGCTTTATGCCCGAGGCGTCGGGGCTAAACCCCGATCTACAGCCTGAAATCCCAACTCTTCGTTCGAATATTTTCCCGCTTTCATGACTTCCATCGACACCATTCTCACCCATCCCGGCGGCGCCCATAAGGACGAATTTCTCGCCTGCAGCGTGCTGCTGGCCCTGTATCCCGTGCCCATCGTGCGCCGGGAGCCGACCTCGGAGGACTTGCTGAATACTTCCGTGTGCGTGGTGGACGTCGGCCACCGCCATGAGCCGGCGCAGAATAATTTCGATCACCATCAGTTGCCCAAGGATCATCCCCCGACGTGTTCGCTCTCGCTCGTGCTCCAGCACCTCGATCTCTACGAGGACGCGCGCGAGTTTTGCGAATGGCTGGAACCCGCTGAGTGGTTCGATTGCCGCGGCCTGGTGACGACCGCCGCGTGGCTGGGGACGGAGCCGTCCACGGTCTCGAAACTAATCTCGCCGATCGACATCACGCTGCTGCGGCGTTTCGCCCTGGCCAAGCGCATCGCACCGGGCCACGCGCTCTGGGAAGTCATGCGCATGCTGGGCGAAGATCTGCTCGATTACCTCAAGTCCATGCGCACCCGCCTCGACTATCTCGGGCAACACGCGGTCATCTGGGATCTCGCCCTCGCCGGCCGACCGGCCCAAATTCTGTATCTGCCGCGCACCGATCCGCTGCCCGAGGATCCCTCGCTGGGCATCGATCAGTTCATCGCCAGCCGGGGACTATCCGATAGCATCGTCGGCACGATTTATCCCGACCGGCGGAGCACTGGCTATGGCTTGTCCCGCTTTAAGGACAACGTGCGGCTGGACTTCACGCGCTTGGCCGGTTGTCCGGATGTACACTTCACCCATGCCCGCGGCTTCGTCGCCAAAACCTCGGCGGCGGAGATCAACCGGCTGCAGGAATTGATCGCCCAGGCCGGCGCGTAGCTGATGGAGGGTCAGTCTCCTGACGGACCGCGGCCGGTCGGGAGACCGGCCCTCCAGTGCTTAGCCCGGAACCCGCGGCGGAGTCGCAGCGGCTCCAGTCAGTTGATTCCCAGCAATTCCACCTCGAACACCAGCGTCGAATTCGGCGGGATCGCTCCCGGGTAGCCGGCGCGGCCATAGGCCAACTCGGGCGGCAGGGTGAGCTTCACCTTGTCGCCGATCTTCATCGTGGCGACGCCGAGATCCCAGCCGGCAATCACCTGTCCCGCCCCGAGCACGAACACGAACGGCTCGTTGCGATCGACGGAGCTATCGAATTTTTGGCCATCGGTGAACCAGCCGGTGTAATGCACGGTGACCGCCTCACCCTTCTGTGGGGTGCGACCGGCACCGGTGTTAATGGATTCAATTTTGATTTCGGGTGTGGCCATGCCGGCATTGCGTCGCACGGGTCGCACCGAGTCAAGAAATCGGCGAATCTGGCCGAAACCAGGCCGGGGGCCCGCGAAACTTGCGAAAATACGCAAAATAAAAATCTTTCGGATGAGCTCTGCAGCGGCTGAAGATGGAGGTGGCGCCCTCAGCCCCGTCTTGCTGGGCTGGTCTCCCGACCGGCCAGTCTGGCTTCCTGCCGCCAATCGCGACGCACGGGCGCCGGGCCCTCAATTTTCACGTGCGTCCGCATCTTTTGCGGGCAACTGAATCATTCTCAGGATTGGGGACGGACCGCGGCGGGCTTATCCGCCACGTAAATCATGTAGGACGAGCTTTTGGAGGTGGCATGCAGCCGCGCCGGCACGGCCTCAACTTTGAAACCCGCCGCGGCGAATCGTTTGGCGAAAGCCCGATCGATGCCGGCCGACCAGAGGGCAATCCGACCGCCGGGCTTGAGCGCCTGGCCCAGCTTCTGGAGACCGCGATTATCGTATAGCCGGGTGTTGCCCGGCATCACCATCGCCGCGGGGCCGTTGTCGACATCCAAGAGAATGGCATCGTACGGCGCCCGGCCGGCCCGCTCCAGCACCACACCCACGTCCTCGATGATAATCTTCACCCGCAGGTCCTTGAGTAAAGCGCCGTTGAGTCCGGCCATGAAAGTGCGGTTCCATTCCACTACTTCGGGCATCAGTTCGGCGACGTGCACCAGGGCATGCGGGCCAGTTTTTTCCAACACCCGCCTGAGCGTGAATCCCAGCCCCAGACCGCCGATCAGAATGCGCGGGGCGGCGGCACGGGCAAACGGAGCGGTGGCCAGATCGCCCAGTAGCAACTCAGAGGCGGCCGTCAGCGAGTGCATCAGATCCCGGCCGTCCAGCCGGATGCAGAAACTGCCGTCATGCGAATGGAGCGTCAGGCGTGCCCCGTCAGGCATGCGGGTCTCGGCGAGTTTGATGTTGGGTTTCATGTCCCGGTGGCCAGTCGGGACAGGTTGAACCAGAAAGGCAGTCGGACACAAAGGACAATCAACCTATTGAGGATTGCCCATAGAACCGAGAACTGGGCCTCAATTGGTAGGGCGAGTCGTCCCCGACGAGCCGCTCGGCCGAACGGCTCATCCGGCCTGTCGGCCTTAGTCCCCCCGGGGCGGGACGGCGGCGGGTGGATGTCGAACTGGCGCTTCGCTCGGTACGCCCTACCCACGATTCCGTCACTTCTAGAAGGGGATTTTGCTAGGCCGAGTCCCCTCTTGCGAGGGGTGGCGCACAGCGCGGGGGGGTGTGGCTGAATTTAACAGAGTAGTGCTAACTGTCCGTCCTGGTGATTTTCTCTGTGGCGCCGGGCCGGGACGGTTCTAGCGTCACGCCAGCTCCATGCCCGGCTTCATCAACCTTTCCGGTTACAAGTTTACGCCGCTCGACCACTTGCCCGAGTGGAAAGAACGATTGCTGCGCGTCAGTCAAGCCAGCGGACTGCGCGGTACTATTCTACTCAGTCCCGAGGGCATAAATTTATTTGTAGCCGGAACCCGACCAGCCGCGGACGAGCTCCTCACCGCCCTGCGCGCCATTCCCGGACTCGAGGATTTGACCCCGAAGGAAAGCGCGAGCGCGGAGCAGCCGTTCAACCGCATGCTGGTGAAGATCAAAAAGGAAATTATCGCCTTTGGCGTCAGCGGGATCGATCCCGCGCGACGGCCCACCGCCAAGCTGCCGGCGCGCACCCTGAAACAATGGCTCGACGAGGGCCGGCCCGTGACCTTGCTCGACACTCGCAACGACTACGAGATACGCATGGGAACATTTCACGGCGCCCGGGCGGCCGGCATCGACCAGTTCCGCGATTTTCCGGCCGCCGTGAAAAAGCTGCCGGAGGAGATGAAGTCACAGCCGATCGTGATGTTCTGCACCGGCGGCATTCGCTGTGAAAAGGCCGGTCCCTTCATGGAGTTGGCTGGCTTCCGGAATGTGCACCAGCTCGACGGTGGCATCCTGAAATATTTCGAGGAATGCGGCGGCGCCCACTTTGACGGAGAGTGTTTTGTCTTCGACCGCCGTGTGGGCGTCGATCCGGCGCTGCGCGAAACCAATTCGGTCATGTGCTTCAACTGCCAGATGCCATTGACCGACGCCGAGCAGCAGCACCCGCATTATGTGCCGGACAAGACGTGTCCGCATTGTTTCGGTCGGAAGACCTGAGCCGGAACGAGGCAGTTGCTTTAGGGAGTGTCTTCAATTGCGGGTTTCTCAAACGGGTTGCCAGCTGGAGGGCCGGTCTCCGCACCGGCCGCGGGCGACAGCCAGTCCGCCAGCCCGGACGGGGCCGGTGCGTCAGCCCGGACGGTACGGAGACCGTCCCTCCATCGATTTCCCGCGAACGCGGGCTTGAAAACACTCCATGGGTGGAACCTGGCCTTCCGACTCCGCCAAGGCTACGACGGACAGGCCGGACAGGTTTTCCCCTGTGCGCGTCGCACCAACCCTTCCGGCCTGTCCTCCCTAGCCTTGGCGACGGAGGGAGGCCTCCTTCCACCCAAGTCCATTGCATCGTTGCAGCTAAGCTGGTCTGGCCAAGCAACACGCAGGATTAGTTCGCTCCGCAATAGCAGCTCGCCGCGATTACTTTGCTCTCGCCCCACATTATACCTTTCAACCCACTGCATTGCGGGCTACACTTTCCCCATGGAAATCAGATTGCCGCATATGCCCTTTAAATTCATCACCCCGGACGGGCTGATGGAAGTTACCGTCCGGAGCGGCAGTCTTAAAAGTAAAATAGAGACCCGCGACCTCTACGCGGCGGCGGCGGCTTTCATTGATCATGGCCCCCGCGCGCTGGAAAGAATCCAACTCACGCCCAACGCCAAGTCCCATAGCGAAGTCATGAAGACCCTCCTGACCGGTTTCAAAATCGATCTCAAGGCCCACGCCAAGGAGAGCCTGAACTACCGCGTGCTCGAGGCCTTGAGCACGGCCCAGGGCGTGATCGACTTGGACAACTGAGTCCGCTCGATAGCCTAGCCCGGATATTTCATACTTTGCTCTCCAGCGAAGCCCCAGAATGTTCAGGGATTCGTCCGGCCGTGGTAGGCGCCATGGCATCCGGGCTGATAACAAAACCGCCAGGCGGTTTTGTTTTTTAGCCCGCATTTCCTGCCCGCTTTC
>JANMVS010000280.1:0-27215 GCA_031392885.1 Verrucomicrobiota bacterium | reverse complement strand
CCGGGGGTCTGGCTGTAGAACCAGCCCGGCCAGCCGCCGTTGGCCTTCGTGTAATCGAAGATCGCATCGAGATAGGCGGCGCCGGAGGTGGAGGATCCGTTGGCAAACTGGGTGCCATTCACGGACCAGATGCCCTGTCCGGGAGTGGCGTTGCCCACCGCGACCGCGGCGGCATACGAACCACCGGGGGGGATCAACGTATCCCCAGGTACCTGGTAAACGATCGGCTTCTTCGGGTCGAAGGTCACCCGATTCGTGGTCGGCGCCCACCAGTAGAGCACCGGGGTACCCGTGCGCTTGATCTTGAAGGCGCTGATCGTGCCGGTGATTTTGCCATTGAAGAGATCGATCTTCATGCCGACTTCCTTGCTCTTCGCCTGAATCGGGCCCATGGCCGTACCGTTAACGTCGATCCTACCGTCGAAGTTGGGCTGAATGCCGCCTGCTTTGAGCGCATAGATGGAGAGAGCCCGCGTGATTTGAATCGAGACGCCGTTCTGCGGGGTCCGGTCAACCTGGACCAGGCTCTTGCTCGTCGTGTTGGTTTTCGCGATGTAGTTATCGAGCGTAACGTTGGTGTTGTTGGCATCGCGCCGGATGCCCGAGACCACCGTCACCCGGTCATCGAGAAATCTGCCTTGATAGACAAAATAATCACCCCGGTTCCAGGAAGTGCTATCGGCCCTGGTCTTAAGCAGCATCGGGGCGTCACCCGCCAAACCGGCAGCGGTACCGTTATCCTGCGTACCCTTGCCAAAGCGGAGGGGGGTCAGATCAGCCGGACTCTTGAAATTGAAAACGTTGTCCAGGGCCCCGGTATACCTGGTAACATTGCCATCCCGCTCTTCCGAGTGGCCCGCGAGCAAGGAACTATTGATGTGCAGCCATTTGCTGGATTTCTCAAACAACTTGAAGCTGTAATTCAGCTCGATGCGAGATTGGGCGCGCGCCACCTTTCCGTCGGTGTCATTCCAACCATATTGGAAAATCTGGTTGGGTGACGGGCCAAAGGGAACATTGCCACTGCTGTCCCCCCGCACCTGATCGATCCCGGTTAGAATGACAGTGCTCCGCAGCGAGGAGGGCCCGATCGCTGAGATAAAATTACCCTGCACGTCGCGACTCTGGAAATCATTATTGGAGCGATTATAGCCCGCGAGGAGCACCATGTTCTCCATGAGCTGCTGCGTGAGCTTAAGATTCAGGTTGTCGGCTTGGGAATTATAGTACGTATCCGGGCCACTCCAGCGAAAGGTGCGGGCATTCGTGCCGGGAAATACCACAAAGCCGCCATGCTCGTTTTGGTCGCTATTGATCCCGACACCCGCGACGCCGCGGATCTGCTTGAAACCAACCCCCGCTTGGCGCTGCGTGCCCTTTTCGTAGTCGACGATCACCTCCGTGGTCTTGGTCGGTTTGAAACTGAAAACCGGGGAGATGAAATTGTGGGACTCTTTCTTGTATTGGGTGTAGTCCTTCGTGTCCTGATAGACCGCCGTCACGAGATAGTTCAGGTCCCAGGTGTTGCTCGCGGGTCCGGTCACGTCGATGCTCGTGCGCTTGAAGCTGTTGCTGCCGAGCGAAAGCGTGTATTCGCCGCGGGCCTTGCTCTCAGGAGTCTTGGGCAGGTAATTGACGATACCGCCGAAGTTGCCGATGCCGTAAAGGAGGGCCGCCGGTCCGCGGACGACCTCGACGCGGGCGATGTTGACCGTATCCGTACCCGCCTGGCGGCGGAAACCATCGCGCAGCACGGTGTCGGTGATATAGCCGCGAATCTTGATGGTGGTCTGGTTGGGGTTGGCGGTGGCGCCTTCCGGATTGTTCACGCCGCCCGGACCCTGGTAAGCCACGCCGCCCGGCTTGCCCTGATCGTTTTGCGTCTGGAGCAAAATCCCGGCGCTGTAACGCAAGCCCATGCGAAGATCGTTGGAGCCCGTGTCGCGCAGGAATTTTTCGGTGATGACCTCGATCGGCATCGGGATTTCCTTGATCGCGGTGTTCAGGCGCGAGCCGGAAACGGAATTGGTCGCTTGATAACCCTTGTCCTTCTCCGTGGAAACTTTGAACGGAGAGAGTACAATGGTTTCTTCATCAGCGGCGGCAACTTTGGCGGCTGCGTCGGCGGGTTTGGCAGCCACTTGGGCGCGAGCGACCGCCGGCCAGAAGCCGAGCAGCGCGGAGCAGACGAGCAATCCGGCACGGAGCACGGAGCTTTGTTTGTTGTTCATAGCGGGGGCGATTTATTTGGGTTGGTGGCCTGCCTCCCCGCGGTGCATTAAATCCCCCTCCAATCTCAGCGATCGGAGGGGATGCATCTGGGTAGGCAGTTGAATTAGCCATCCATTCGGATTGTTAACTCGGCATTCATCTCGCGCCGCCCTGGATTCGTTAGTCAACGCTTGTGTGCGCACATTAATTATTTTAACTTAAAGTCAGTCGCTTTTTATATACTTTTGTAATTCACGTTCAAACAGATATTTAAAACAATTTAATTTACGTCAAAAACGATAATCTGAGAATATTGAGCACATATTATCATATATGTGCTCAATCTATTTCTCGCTTTTTTTGGTGCGATTACTAAGCCGCTGTTGAATGCCACGCATCAATCAGCAGCAACTCGCTGTCCTGCTAAACCTCTCGCGGACGACCGTTTCCCGGAGTCTTTCCAATCATCCCATGATTCACGCCCGAACCCGGGCCAAGGTACAGGCACTCGCTGAAAAACTGGGCTATCGAAATTCGCCAACCCGGTCGGTCAAACATCGCCGGCTCAGCAAACCGATCACCGTCGGGGTCCTGGTGGGCATGCCCTCGATGAACCTGGGCATGGCCACCTTCCCCTTGGTTTTACAGGGAATCCGGGCCCAAGGAATGATAGACCGCGTCGCGATTGACGTCATCAGTCAGGATCCGGCGGAGCTTAACATCCACAATCTTCGCCAGCCCGTTTTCCGACATATTCGCGCCAGCGACTGGCGCGGGGTTATCCTCATCTACCCGTTTGCTCCAGCGGTTGTTGAACTTATCCAACAGAAAATATCCACTGTTTCCGTGCTGACGGAATACGAGCATCTGCCCATCGACACCATTGATGCGGATCACGCGGACTTGATTGATCTGATTTCACTGCTGACCCGAGTGGGGCATAAACGCATTGGCTTCATGACTTGGCACTACACGGTTGGCGGGCGGTGGGCGACCCGCCGTTTTGCCGCCTTTGCGGAAGGCATGTTTCAACACGGCCTCGAATTCAATCTGGAGTGGACCGTCAACGTCCATGCCGGGCAGCCGACTTATTTGGACCATCAGTCCGTCGCCGATTGTGTGGCGCAGCAGACCCGCGCCGCCGGCATCACCGCCTGGGTCTGTGCCGCAGACCATCAGGCCTATCAGCTGATCGCTGATCTCCGGGAACGCGGCATACGGGTGCCGCAAGATTGTTCCGTCACCGGTTTTGATGGCATCGAGCCACCGCTGGGCATGGCCAAGTTGACCACGCTGGCCGTGGCCCATGCTGAAATCGGTGCCTCCGCCTTAAGCCGTCTGGTCAATCGGATTCTTCATCCCAATTCATCGGGCAGAAAAATTTTCGTGGAAACCAGTCTGGTCGAAGGTGAAACCGTCACCGCCCCGAGCAGCCGAAAAGCCTGAGCTGCATGCTTCCGCCTTGCGCTACTATCACGGCGACGGCCAGAAGCGCGAGCAAGCATCAGCCAGCCCGGCCGGCAGAAATACCGTATCCTGGAATCCGCGCCACCGGTGTATCGCGCGATAGGGCTGCGGTGGCAGCTTTCCGATCCGCCCGTTACTTCTGGATGACAAAGACCTGGAACTGCATCACCTGGCTGACCCGGGCCGAAGAGGTCGCCGCGACTTTGCCCGTGCCCTCCTCAAGGAGTGAAAGCGTGAAAATCTCGTCATTCCGCTCCGCCTTCAAACGGTAATTGATGGCCGCGGGAATCAGCAGATCCACATCGCCGACATGTTCGCTCTCATTACCCCCCAAGGCGACAATCACCCGGTGGTGTCCCGGCCGCAGTTTTTCACCCAGCCCGGTCTCCACCCCGTCAATCATCTGGATATGGCAGCGAATCTCCTTGTTCGTCGGGGATTCCTCCAGGTTCGGGATGTGCTCTTGGAGGGTGGCGACGGCCTTGCCCGTAGCCGGCGGCGGGTTCACCGGCAGACTGGAGCACCCCGTAAAAAAAGGCAGCAAGACAGCAACGGCAAATAGGCTTCTCATTGGAATGCAGGATGGAAATTTAGCGTCAGACTGAAATGTCAGCGGAGGATCGTTTAAACCCCGTTCGCCCGGAAAGTCTATGCCCTTCCCCGCCCAAACTGCAATTTACATCGCAATCGCAACAAGCACTTAATGATCCTTAGTTCCGCAGAAGCCCTGGCCCCGACCGCGCCGGCTGGCGACCGAGGGCAAAAACGCAAAAAGCACAAAAAACAGAAAGGGGGAACACCAACGTGGAGCCGATCAGTAATTTTCAACGTCGGGCAGATCCAAGCTTTCAGCGTCCGTCCACAGTTAGTACAAAATATTCCCCGAAGAAATCCCGGTGGCGGGCTGGACAAAACCGCCGATTGCGCGTTTCAAGGTGAGGCGCGCCCGCCGCCCCATCGATAGCGCTGCGCGTACTTCTCTCGCATGCTGCGCGTCTATTCCGATTCCTCCGGCCTCGTGCTCGAACAAGGCGGCCTCTTTCGCCGCCACCCCAACCCGCTCTCCATCGACGATTTTTTCGAGGCCGGCGACCCGGTAGCGCTCGCCCACGACGTGTGGGCGGGTGGTCGCCCCGCAGTCGTTCCAATGGCGCCGGGAGCACCGATCGGTCGGCAGGAAGTCTGGGCGGCCGGCGTCACCTACCTCCGCAGCCGCACGGCGCGGATCGGGGAATCCAAGGCAGCAGGCGGCGGTTCGTTCTACGACCGGGTCTACGGCGCCGCGCGGCCCGAACTCTTTTTCAAATCAACTCCGCACCGTGTTGCCTCGCCAAGTACGCCGGTGCGCATTCGGAGCGACTCAAAGTGGAACGTGCCCGAGCCTGAACTTACTCTGGCGCTCAACCGCGACGGCCGCCTCTTCGGTTACACCATCGGCAACGACATGAGTTCACGCGACATCGAGGGCGAAAACCCGCTCTATCTGCCGCAAGCCAAGGTCTACGACCGATCAGCCGCCCTCGGCCCCTGCCTGCTGATCACCCATGACCCCCTGCCCGCCGACACCGGCATCAGGCTCGAAATCCGCCGGGCTGGAACGGTGGTCTTCACGGGTGCCACGACCATCAACCAGATCAAACGCAGCTTTGCCGAACTCGCGGAGTATCTTTTCCGCGACAATACTTTTCCGCACGGCACCTATCTGATGACCGGCACCGGCGTCGTGCCGCCGGACACTTTCACCCTGCGCTCCAATGACGAGATCCGCATCACCATCAAACCCATCGGCACACTGGTGAACTCGGTGGCCTGAATCCGGTGTCATGAATCGCAACCCGATCCTCGATTCCGGGCAGGACAACATCTACACCCTGCGCACCACGGCGGCCGGCCCGACGGGCTCGTTGCCGCTCGAAGCGGCGCGCCTCCGCCAGATGTCCAGTGGCGAACTTTTCGGGTGGACCCAGAACGCCGGCATGGGCTGGTCGCCCGCCCTGCTCCTCGGGAAACAGTTTCTCATCCTGAGCACGCAAGGCGGCATTCGCGCACCCGACGGCACTCCCGTCGCCCTCGGCTACCATACCGGACACTGGGAAGTCGGACTCTTGATGGAAGAGGCCGCCCGAGAGTTCGCGGCGGCGCGTGCCATTCCTTTCGCGGCCTACGTCAGCGATCCCTGCGACGGACGCACGAACGGCACCGCTGGCATGCTCGACAGTCTGCCGTACCGCAACGACGCCGCGATCGTGTTGCGACGCCTCATCCGTTCGCTGCCTACCCGCCGCGGTGTCCTGGGCATCGCCACCTGCGACAAGGGTCTGCCTGCGATGCTCATGGCGCTGGCCGGCGTCCCGGATCTGCCGGCGGTCCTCGTGCCGGGCGGAGTCAGCCTGCTGGCCGAGGAGGCCGAGGACACCGCCAAGGTGCAGACCCTTGCGGCGCGTTTTGCCCGGGATGAAATCTCCCTGCAGCACGCGGCGGAAATGGGCTGCCGCGCCTGTGGTTCGCCCGGCGGCGGCTGCCAGTTCATGGGTACGGCCGCGACCAGCCAGGTGGTTGCTGAGGCACTGGGGCTCGCCCTACCGCACAGCGCGCTCTCCCCGTCGGGGGCGGAAATCTGGCGCGATCTCGCCCGCCGCTCCGCCCGCGCTTTGCTCGCCCTCGATGGGGCCGGGACGACGACGCGAGACATCCTCACCGACGATTCGATCCACAACGCCATGGTCGCGCACGCCGCATTTGGCGGCTCGACCAACCTCGTGCTGCATGTGCCGGCCATCGCCCATGCGGCCGGCTTGCGTCCGCCGACCGTGGACGACTGGACTCGGCTCAACCGCGCCGTCCCGCGCCTCGTGGATGCACTGCCCAACGGCCCTGAACACTACGCCACCGTGCAGGTGTTTCTTGCCGGAGGGGTGCCCGAGGTGATGCTGCATCTGCGCGACTTGGGACAGCTTCGGCTCGAGGCGCGGACTATCACGGGACACACGCTCGGAGAAAATCTCGCCTGGTGGGAGACGAGCGAACGTCGCCGCCGGCTGCGCGAAAAGCTGCAGACCCTCGACGGCATCGATCCGGACAACGTCATCATGTCGCCCGCCCGGGCCCGGGAACGCGGTCTGACCAGCACCATTACTTTCCTCCGCGGCAATCTCGCGCCCGAAGGCGCCCTCGTGAAAAGTACCGCCCTCGCTCCGGAACTCATCGGCGCCGACGGCGTGTTTCAACACGAGGGGCCGGCGCGCGTGTTCGCCCGCGAGGCCCACGCCATTGCCGCGGTCAAGGCCGGCAGCATTAAGCCCGGCGACGTGCTGGTGTTGATCGGCCTCGGCCCCGCTTGCGGCATGCCCGAGACCTACCAGATCACCTCCGCGCTCAAACAGCTGAAGGGCGGCGAACACATCGCACTGGTCACGGACGGTCGTTTCTCCGGCGTATCCACTGGCGCCTGCATCGGGCATGTCAGCCCCGAAGCCTGGGCCGGCGGCCCGATCGGCCGCGTGCGCGACGGTGACCGGTTGCGCCTGCTGATTGACACCCGGGGCTTGCACGGCGCGATCGATCTTGTGGCTGTCACTCCGGCGGAACTGGCGGCGCGCCCGCTGCATCCCGGCTTGAAACCCGATCCACGGATACCAGCGGACACGCGCCTGTGGGCCGCGTTGCAAAATGCCAGCGGCGGCAGTTGGGCCGGCTGCGTCTACGACGCCGAACGCATCACCCGCTTACTCGCCCTGGGCCTGGCCGCCGAGAAACTCGCTATCCCGGCGGCACCCGACCCCTAGCCCGCATTGCCTGCACGCTTTCGATGACACGCGGTCCATCCGTAGTTGGACGAACATAAAAGTCGCTGGGAGTGTGAAATATGCGGGTTAGGCACTCGCCCAACGGGAACGGAATATCTTCAGTGCGTTCGCCACTCCGCTTGTTAATGGCCGCGATCTGGCCGGCTGGGAATTCGACCTCACGCCGGCGAAGAAAATCCGGGAGGTCGGCAAATCTTTGTTCCGTGGGGTCATCCCTAGTCCGACGAAGCCCGGGCCGGGGTGGGACACGTGGCACCGTCGTGCCAAGTTCCCTCAACGTAGGTGGTCGTCGGAATCCCTGGTACCCCGTATTTGTTGTGTTGAAGCTGACCGGCCAGGATTTCCACGGCCAGCTCCCCTACCGTATGATGATTTTGTTTCACCCCGGCCGTGGCGCCGGTGGGATCAGCCAGAAACACATCGACGAAAGCCACGTCGCGGGGGACGCGGAGACCCATTTTTTTCAAGAGCGGCAGAACGAAGGAGGCTTTGCTGATGACGACCTCCGGTTGGTGTCGGTTGAACCACTGTCGAAACAACTCCGGCTCCGGGGCAACATCGTTTTCGCTCTCATTTAACCAGCGTTCAACCGGCAGGGGTTGAGGAAAGAGATGCGCGGGGATGCGCGCACGCGCCGGCAACGCCTGTTGCTCGCAGAGGAAGCCAGCGGTCCAGAGGTGATCGACGGCATGATCCCAACCGCGGTGCATGACAAAGCCGATGCGCCGGTAGCCCGCGGCGAGCACCTTTTGCATCGCGAGCCGCGCGACATCGCACTGGTTGTTCGTGACGTTGTGCAGCACGGGCTGGTGGGGAAAATAATCGATCTTCACCGCGCTGAAATTCTCCCAGTCAAACTCCAGCGCATCACCCATCTCCCGGCCGTGCGAGGCGATGATCAGGCCTTTGATGCCGCGCGAATACAGGATGCGGCTCAACCGGCCCTGCGTGAGGCCCGGCTCCCGCATCCAGAAATGCTCCAGCTTGTAGCCGAGCTGGTTGGCCATGGCCTCGGCCCCGAGATAGAAATCCGGATGGGCCGTGACTTTTTTCCAGCCCCAGCGCGTGGTCCAGTTGGTCACATAGGCGAGCGTCGGGGTGTTGCGCCGCGCCATGACCTTGCCGCGATAAGATACCAGCGCCCGCAACATCGGGTCCGGCCGGTAGCCCATCTGCTCGGCCAGCACCTGGATCCGCCGCCGGGTCGTTTCCGGCAACCGGGGATGATTGCGCAAGGCAAGGGATACGGTGGTGACGTGCACGCCCGCTTTTTGGGCGATGACCGCCAGGGTGACGCGACGTTCGTTCATGGGACGGTGGCATTCCGCCGGCAACCGGGCGGGCGTTCAAGTCTATAGTTAGTATGACCGACCCCTTGTCCAGCTTCCGGGGAATATCGAGAGTTACGATGACGGTCCCCCTCCCCCCCTCTGGGACCCAGCCGTTGGCCCACCGATGAAATCCCTGCATTTTCCTTATCGTTTCATTTCGACCGTTTTCCACGAAGGCCCGCCGTCGAAGGGCCCGCTCGCGGGGGCCGGAAACAGGAATCTCTTGAAACCCGGCTGCTGACTTATCTCCATCGCTGACCTTCCCGCGGCCGTCGCCTCAACTTTTCCACCTCTTTCCACCTCCATGTCTACAAAACATCCCTTCTTCGATCCGGATCTGCCCGTCGTTCAGCGCATCGACGATCTGGTCGCGCGCCTCACGCTGCCAGAAAAAATCAACCAACTCCTGCACGAGAATAACGCGATCGAACGGCTCGGGGTACCCGCCTACAATTGGTGGAACGAGGCCTGCCATGGGGTCGGTCGCAATGGCCGCGCCACAATTTTTCCCCAAGTCATCGGCCTCGGTGCCACCTGGAACCGCGCCCTCGTGGAGCGCGTCGCCAGTGTCATCGCCGACGAGGCCCGGGCCAAGCACCACGCGGCCCTCGCTGCCAACCGGCACGGCCAATACCAGGGCCTCACCTTCTGGACGCCCAACATCAATATTTTCCGCGATCCGCGCTGGGGCCGCGGTCAGGAAACCTTCGGCGAGGACCCCTGCCTCACCGGCGCACTCGGGGTCGCGATGGTGCGCGGGCTGCAGGGCGACCATCCGCACTACCTGAAGACCGCGGCTTGCGCCAAGCACTACGCCGTGCACAGCGGCCCCGAACAGGAACGCCACACTTTCGATGCCCAGCCCACCCCCAAGGACCTCGCCGAGACCTACCTGCCGGCGTTCGAGCAGCTCGTCGGCGCCGGGGTCGAAGCCGTCATGGGCGCCTACAACCGCACCCTCGGCGAACCGTGCTGCGCCAGCCAATACCTCATCGGGGAGGTGCTCCGCGGACGCTGGAAATTCCAAGGGCACTTCGTCAGCGACTGCGGCGCGATTGATGATTTCCACCGGCACCACCGGGTGACCCAGAACGCCGCCGAGTCAGCCGCCCTCGCCGTTCGTCACGGTTGCGACCTGAATTGCGGCTGCACTTATCACGACCTCGTCGTCGCCGTGCGCGACGGGCTCATCACCGAGGCGCAGATCGAAGTGTCGCTCCGGCGCCTGCTCGCCACCAAGTTCAGGCTCGGTCTCTTCGACCCGCCGGCCCGCGTGCCGTGGGCGCAGACGCCCACCGCGATCATCGACGGCGATGCCCACCGCGCGCTCGCCCGCGAGGCGGCGGTCGAGTCCATCGTGCTCCTGAAGAACAACGGCATTTTGCCGCTGCACCAGCACCACGACAGCATTCTGGTCTGCGGCCCGACGGCCGCCAGCACCACCGCCCTCCTCGGCAACTACTACGGCTTCTCGCCGCAGCTCGTCACCGTGGCCGAAGGCATCATCGAGCGGGCCCCCGAGGGCTGCCGCGTTGTCTACCGCACCGGTTCGCCCCTCTCCAGTCCGATGGCGCCGGGGGTCAACTACACCTACAGCACCGCGGCCGAAAACGAACTGACCATTGCCGTCCTCGGCCTCGATCCTTCGCTTGAGGGCGAGGAGGGTGACGCCGTCGCCTCTTCCTCCGGTGGCGACCGCGAGGTCATTGAACTACCTCCCGTCCAGCGCGATTTCTTGATCGAGCTACGCAAGCACGCCCGGAAATTGATTGTCGTGCTCACCGGCGGCAGCGCCCTCGCGGTACCCGAGGTGCACGAATTAGCGGATGCGGTTCTCCAGGTCTGGTATCCCGGCTGCGAAGGCGGCCGGGCCGTCGCCGATGTGCTCTTCGGCGAGGTCAATCCGTCGGGCAAGCTGCCGGTCACTGTTCCGCGGCACACGGCCGACCTGCCAGCCTTCACGGACTATCGCATGCGCGGTCGCACTTATCGGTTTGCAACGGCCGAGCCCCTCTATCCCTTTGGTTTCGGCCTGAGCTACAGCCAGCTCACCTACGGCGCCCTGCAACTGAGCACGACGAAACTCGCCGGCGACCAGGCGGTCGTCGTGCAGGTCACGCTGACCAACCTGGGCTCGCGGCCAGTAAGCGAGGCGGTGCAATGCTACGTCCAGCCGCCGCGCGATTTCCCGGACGCCCCGCTCGCGACCCTGGTTGATTTCCAAAAAATCACCGTGCCCGCCCGCGGCTCCGTCGAGGTGAGCTTCCGTCTGCCCGCCGCCGCGTTCGCCCAGGTGGATGGCACCGGCCAGCGCGTTCGCGCCTCCGGCCGGTACCGCGTAGTCGTCGGCTCGGCCTCCCCCGGCCCGCGCGCGCAGGCGCTGGGCGCGCCGGCGCCCGCCACCGGCGAAATCACTTTGGAGTAGGAGCTTGGCGGCAGGCGACTTGGTCCCCACCTCGAGAACACCCATCCCGAATCCCCTCCCAGTAGGCTCCTACCCCAGTGTCTCATCGCCGACTGACCCTTAATCCCTCCCCATGAGCAATTCCGCGCAGAAACTCTCCTTCCTCGAGAAGGCCGGCTACAGCGCAGGCGACGCCGCCGCGAACTTCGTCTTCATGACGATGATCCTGTTCCAGTCCGCTTTCTACACCGACGTGTTTGGCCTCTCCGCCAGTGCGGCCGCCGCGACCTTGCTTTGGCCCCGCTTGTGGGACGCCTTCTTCGATCCGGTGATGGGCGTGCTCGCGGATCGCACCAACACCCGCTGGGGCAAGTTCCGGCCCTGGATCATCTGGACCGCCGTGCCCTGGGCCGTGGTCATGATCTTGGCCTACACCACGCCGATGAACTGGAGCATGGGGGCTTTGATCGCGTACGCCGCCGTCACGAACACGCTGTTGATGACACTCTATTCCATGAATAACATGCCCTACTCGGCGCTGGGCGGCGTCATGACGGCTGACTTGAACGAGCGGGCGCGCCTCAATTCCTTCCGCTTCGTGGCCGCCAACATTGCGCAATTCATCGTCGGCGGCCTCACCCTGCCGCTGGTTGCGAAGTTCGCGGCCGGCCATGACCCGCAATATGGCTGGCGCATCGTCATGACGATCTGGGCCGGGCTGTGCCTCGGGTTGTTCCTGATCACTTTCTTCACTACCCGCGAACGCCTCAAGCCCATCACCGAGGTAAAATCCTCCCCCAAGCAGGACTTCGTCGATCTGCTCAAAAACAGTCCTTGGAAAATCATGGTGGTCATGACGCTCATCCACTTCGCGATCCTCTCGTTCCGCGGCGGCGCGCTCTACAACTACTACCACCATTACGCTGACCGGGCCGCGATGTTCGACCTGCTGGAAAAGATCGGTCTCACCTCGGCCGACCTCGCCAAGTCCGGCAGCGCGCTCGACTGGCTCGGTTACATCGTCCATGGCGACCGCACCCAACTCGCCAGCTCCAATGTCGCCGACGTGTTTAACAGCATCGTCAATATGACGGGCACCGCCACCACGATCACCGTGATAATTCTCTCGGCCTCTTTCGCCCAACGCTTCGGCAAGAAGGCCGTCGCGGTCACCGGCTTCGCGCTGTCGACCCTCAATGCCTTCGCCTTCTACCTGCTGGCGCCCACCAACACGACCGGCATGATCGCGATGACCATTTCCGGTTCGATCCTGTATGCGCCCACCATTCCCCTCGTTTGGGCCATCTTCGCCGACGTGGCGGACTATTCGGAGTGGCAGACCGGCCGCCGTTTCACCGGCATGGTTTTCGCCACCATCGGTTTCGCGTTGAAATCCGGCCTGGCCATCGGCTCGGCGGGTTTCCTCTGGACCATGACCGGACTGTTCGACTACGACACCAAGCTTTCCGGCGCGGCCAGCGCGATCGCAGGCTACCATGCCTGCAGCAGCCTCGCGGTCGGCGGCTTGTTTTCCATCTGCACCGTGCTGCTGGCTTGTTACAAGCTGAACAAGAAGCTCACCATCCAGATCGCCGATGAACTCGCCGCCCGCCGGAATCGAACCGCACCCGCCTGATCTCCCATGACCTGCCGTGCGCCCAACTCCCGGTGGAGTGCGTTGTCCCCTCCGCGCTGTTGGTGTCCACCCGCGTGGGCGGCCGCCCTGCCCCCGCTGCTGGCCGTCGCTCTGCTGTTCGCGACCAGCGCCCCGGCCGCCCTGCCCGCGCCTGCCGCCAGCCGGCAGCGCAATCTCTTCACCGAACTGCTCGGCAAAACCGACGCCGAGATCGAGGCGAAACTGGCGGCGACGTGGCAGCAACTGTTCTACGGGAATGATGAGATCCAGCGCGTCTACTACCCGGTCGGGACCGACCAGGCGTATATCGCCGACATCGGCAACCAGGACGTCCGTTCCGAGGGCATGTCCTATGGCATGATGATCGCCGTGCAACTGGACAAACGCGCGGAGTTTGACCGGTTGTGGAAATGGGCCAAGACCCACATGTTTCACCCCAGCGGGCCGCGGCGCGGCTATTTCGCGTGGCACTGCGCGTTCGACGGACGGCAGCTTTCCCCGGGATCGGCCAGCGACGGCGAGGAATGGTTCGCCCAGGCCCTGTTTTTCGCCTCGCACCGCTGGGGCGATGGCCGCGGCATTTTCAACTATGGCGCGGAGGCCCAAGCCCTGCTGCGGGAGATGCTGCACAAGCCGGCGACCCCGGAGGTCACCAGCATCTTTAGCCGGCAGGAGAAGCAGGTCGTTTTCGTGCCCAATCCTGAAGCCAGCACCTTTACCGACCCCTCCTACCATCTCCCCGCGTTCTATGCTCTGTGGGGCCAGTGGGCGGCCGATGCCTCGGACCGGCAGTTCTGGCTGGAAGCCACCCGCACGAGCCGGGAATTTTTCCACCGGGCGGCGCACCCCCGCACCGGCCTGATGCCGGAATACGCGCATTTCGACGGCACTCCCTTCCTCGGCTTTGGCGTCGGAAGGGGAGACTTTCGTTTTGATGCCTGGCGCACCCTCAGCAACGTCGCCCTGGATCATGCCTGGTTCGCCGCCGATCCCTGGCAGGTGCAACAGAGCAACCGTGTCCTCCGCTTCCTGGCCGCCCAGGGACCAAACGGGGCCAACCAATACTCGCTCGAAGGCAAACCGCTCTCGGCTGACACCTCGTCGGGGCTCACGGCCATGGCCGCGGTCGCCGGCCTCGCGGCCGATCCCGATCTTGCCCGCCCTTTCGTGCAATGCCTCTGGGATGCCCCCATTCCCTCCGGCCAGTGGCGGTATTACAACGGGATGCTCCAACTGCTGAGCCTGCTGCAGGTGAGCGGCCGCTTTCAGATTCACCCGCCCAAGCATCCATGAAACCGCTGCTCGCATACGCCCTGCTGGGCCTCAGCCTGCTCCCCACCGGGCGGGCGGATGACGGCTACCGGCTTTGGCTCCGCTATGATCTCATCGCCGACGAAGCCCAGCGCACCCGCTACAGCCAATCGCTCCAGCAAGTCACGCTCGAGACCGCCGCCGGGACGGACTCACCGATTATCGCCGCGGCCAAAGCCGAGTTGGTCACCGGCCTGCAGGGCCTGCTCGGCCGCGAAGTGTCGGTCGTGCTAAAAAAGGCGCCCGAACGGGTTGGGATCGCCGTGGACGGCTACACGCTTACCTTGCGGCCAGAAATCAGGGAGCCCCCCGCCCCAAAGTTCGTCGTCATCACGGCGAGCACCGACGCCGGAATTCTCTACGGGGCCTTCGCCCTTTTGCGCCACATCCAAACCGGCCAGCCCATTGATCAGCTGAACCAGCGCAGCGCCCCTCGGATCCAGCGCCGCCTGCTCAACCATTGGGACAACCTCAACGGTTTCGTCGAACGAGGTTATGCCGGTTTCTCGCTCTGGCAATGGTTCTACTTGCCGGAAATCCGCGACCCGCGCTACCGCGACTACGCGCGCGCCTGCGCCTCCCTCGGAATCAACGGCACCGTCCTCACCAACGTGAACGCCAACGCCCTCGTGCTCACCCCGGCCTACCTCGCCAAGGTCGCGGCGCTGGCGGCGGAGTTCCGCCCCTACGGCATCCGCGTCTACCTCACGGCCCGTTTCAGTGCGCCAATCGAGATCGGCGGGCTCAAGACCGCCGACCCGTTCGACCCCGCGGTCGCCGCGTGGTGGCGCACGAAGACCGATGAGATCTACCGCGCCATCCCCGACTTCGGCGGCTTCGTCGTGAAGGCCAACTCCGAGGGCCAGCCCGGCCCGCAGGACTACGGCCGCACCCACGCCGACGGCGCCAACCTGCTGGCCGACGCCCTGGCACCGCACGGCGGCATCGTGATGTGGCGGGCGTTCGTCTACGCGGCGGAAAATGCCACCGACCGGGTCAAGCAGGCCTATAACGAGTTCAGGCCGCTGGACGGAAAGTTTCACGACAACGTCGTCATTCAGATCAAGAACGGCCCGCTCGACTTCATGCCCCGCGAACCCTTTTCGCCGCTCTTCGGCGGCCTGGCCCGCACCCCGATGGCGCTGGAGCTGCAGATCACCCAGGAATATCTGGGCTGCTCGACGCAGCTCGCCTACCTCGGCCCCCTGTGGAAGGAGGTGCTCGACGCCGACACTTATGCGACCGGCCCCGGTTCGACCGTCGCCCGGGCCATTGACGGCTCGCAGCGCGGCCATGCACTTTCGGTCATCGCCGGCGTGGCCAACACCGGCACCGACCGGAACTGGACCGGCCATCCGCTCGCGCAGGCCAACTGGTATGCATTCGGCCGAATCGCCTGGGACCATACGCTCAACGCCGGCACCATCGCCGAAGAGTGGACGCGAATGACCTTCGGCCACGATCCGGTGACCGTCGGCACCATCACAAAAATGCTGCTCACCTCGCGCGAGACGGTCGTCAACTCCTCGATGCCGCTCGGCCTGCACCACATCATGGCCGAGGGCCACCATTACGGCCCGGGGCCGTGGGTGACCCAGGCGCGCGCCGACTGGAGCTCGGCTTATTATCACCAGGCCGATGCCGCCGGGCTCGGCGCCGCGCGCAGCGCCGGCGGATCCAACGCCCTGTCCCAATATGCGCCGGCGCTCGCCGCGCACTGGGGCAACCCCGACACCTGCCCCGAAAATCTGCTGCTCTGGTTCCACCATGTCGCATGGGACCGCCGCATGAAGTCGGGCCGCCCGCTCTGGGATGAGCTCGCCCTGCGCTACCAGCAAGGCGTGGACGAAGTCCGCGCGCTGCAACTCACATGGGCCGCGCTGGCCGGCAAAATCGACGCCGAGCGCTTCACCGCCGTGCAACAGCGTCTCCAGCGACAGGAGGAGGACGCCGTCATCTGGCGCGACGCCTGTCTGCTCTATTTCCAGACTTTCTCGCAACAACCGCTGCCGGTCGGGGTCGAGCCGCCGGCGCACGACCTCGATTATTACAAGGCGCTCAAGTTGCGCTACGGGCCGGGCCACCCCGGGGAAAAATGAGAACCTTGCTCCTGCTTGCCTGCCTCGTGCTGCCGCTGGCCGGAAGCGAGCCCGCCGCGCCGCCGCTGCTCAGCCCGGTCTTCGGCGAGCACATGGTGCTCCAGCGCGGCAAGCCCACCCACCTATGGGGCTGGACGAAGCCTGGCACTGAAGTCCGGGTCGAATTCGCCGGCCGCCACGCCGCCGCGACCGCCGGACCCGACGGACGCTGGGAAGCGCAAGTCGAGCCGCCGCCGCCGGGCGGTCCCTACACCCTCAGCATCGACGGATCGCAGCGGTTCGAGTTTCGCGACATCCTCGTGGGTGACGTCTGGCTGTGCAGCGGCCAGTCCAACCTGGAGTTCGACCTCGCCCGCTCCCGCGACGGCGCCGAAGCCGTGCTGCATTCCACGCAAGAAGCGATCCGGCTGTTTCGTGTCGCCGCGCAGCCCAGTTACGCCCCCGCGCCGACGCCGCGCGGTGAATGGCGGCGCTGCGAGCCCGCCGCCTTCGCGCAGAACGGCGGGTTCTCCGCGGTGGCCTACTATTTCGCCCGCAAGGTTCAGGCGGAGACCGGAGTGCCCATCGGGCTCATCCAGGTCGCCGTCGGCGGCTCGCCGGCCGAATCGTGGATGAGCCCCGCGGCGCTGCAGGGCTTTCCCGAGTTCGCGCCGGGCCTCGCGGAAATGGCGCGGCTGCGGGAGCGCGGCGGACCTGTCTACGGCAACTTCGTCATGCCCTGGTTCGACGAGTTTGATCGCGGCGTTGCGGGCCGGTGGTCGGAAGCCGAGCTCGACGACAAGGAGTGGAAACCCGTCTCGCTGCACGGCGGATTCGCCGAGCTCGGCCTGCCGGATACGCCCGCCGTCGTGTGGTTCCGGCGCGAGATCACGCTGCCGGAAAAACTGCCGGCCGGACCGGCGAAGCTGCTGCTCGGCATCGTGGAGAAATTGGACACGGCTTACGTCAACGGCCGCTGGGTGGGCGCGAGCGCGTGGGTCGAGAACCCGCGCGCTTACCCGATCCCTGAAGGTGTGCTGCGCCCCGGCCGCAACCAGCTCACGATCCGCGTTCTGAAAACCGCGCCGGATGGCGGTTTCCGTTCAGCGGCCGCCGCGCTGCTGCTCACCCTCGGCGACGGGACGTCGATTCCGCTCGAAGGCCTGTGGCGAGCCGCCGTCGGCACTGACGCCCGGCCGCCGCATCCGCTGCCGCTCGGCTATGAGAACTGGCCGACGATGCCGGCCGTGCTCCACCTCGGCATGCTCCGGCCGCTCGCCCCGCTCGCGGTTACCGGCGCCCTCTGGTATCAGGGCGAAGCCAACTTTACCCGCGCCGCGCAATACCGCACGCTGCTGCCGGCGCTGATCGCCGACTGGCGCGCCCTTTTCGCCCAGCCCGACCTGTGCTTCTACATCGTCAGCCTGCCCGCCTTCATGCCGCGCCGCGATCAGCCCGGCAGCGATGGCTGGACCGAGCTGCGCGAGGCCCAGGCTCTGACCGTCCGCACCGTGCCCCACACCGCCTTGGCGGTGACGGTGGACACCGGCGACGCCGGCGACATCCACCCGCCAGACAAAAAGCCCGTCGGCGAGCGCCTGGCTTTGCTGGCGCTCCATCACACCTACAACCGCGACATTGCCTGCGACGGGCCGGCTTTCACGCACGCCGAGAGGATGCACGGCGCGCTCCGCCTGCATTTCACGCACACCGACGGCAGACTGGTCGCGAAAGGCGATCACCTCGGTGAATTCTCCGTCGCCGGCGCCGACCGCGTCTGGCACTGGGCAGAGGCGTGTATTGAGGGTGACACCGTGATTGTTTCCTCGCCCGCTGTGCCCGCGCCGGTCGCCGTCCGCTACGCCTGGCAGGCCAATCCTCTCGCCACGCTCTATAACGGCGCCGGTCTTCCGGCCGCACCGTTCCGAAATGAAGATTGGTAAAGTCTCCAGCCCATGAACCGAAGATACCTCGCCCTTGCCGCACTCCTGCCAGCGCTGCTCGCCGCAGCGACGCCGGCGCCCGTCACCTTCGACTGGTTTGAATACAACGGCCGCGACGACGTTTTTGCGAAGGCGCTGCCGCCGGAGCACTACCGCAACCCCGTCCTCGCCGGCTTTTATCCCGACCCGAGCATCTGCCGCGTCGGCAGCGACTACTACCTCATCAACTCCACCTTCGCCTACTTCCCAGGCATCCCGGTCTTTCACAGCCGCGATTTGGTGAACTGGACGCAGCTCGGCCATGTCATCGACCGGCCGACCCAGCTCGACTACGACGGCCTCGGGGTGACGCGCGGCATCTTTGCGCCGGCCATCAGTCACCACCAAGGTACATTCTATGTCGTCTGCACCTTCGTCGACCAGGGCGGCAACTTCCTCATGACGGCGAAGGACCCGGCCGGCCCGTGGTCGGATCCGGTGTGGCTCGGCTTCGACGGCATCGATCCCTCGCTCTTCTTCGACGACGACGGCCGCGCTTGGCTGGTCAACAATGGCAACCCGCCCGACAATAAGCCGCTCTACCAAGGCCACCGCGCCATCTGGCTCCAGGAATTTGATCCGGCCACGAACAAGCTCATCGGCCCGCGCTCAATCATCGTGAACGGCGGCGCAGACCTTACCAAGCAGCCGGTGTGGATCGAGGGTCCGCATCTCTACAAGCGCAATGGCTGGTATTACCTCTGCTGCGCTGAGGGCGGCACGAGCGTCAATCACTCGCAGGTCATCCTGCGCAGCCGTTCCGTCACCGGCCCTTTCACCCCGTGGGACAAGAACCCGATCCTGACGCAACGCGACCTCGACAGCGGCGCGCCGCACGCCGTCACCTGCACCGGCCACGCCGACCTCGTCGTCGGCCCTGACGGCCAGTGGTGGTCGGTCTTTCTCGGCTGCCGGCCCTACGCCGGAAAATACACGACGACCGGCCGCGAGACCTTTCTGCTGCCGGTGCAGTGGACGGACGATGGCTGGCCGCAGATTTTGCCGGCTGGTGAGCGCGTGCCTTATGCCGTCGCTTCCCCCGGTAGGGCGAATCCTCCGGATGAGCCGTCGTCAGCTGCGGCGCGTCTGGGACGACTCGCCCTACCTGCTACCCTCACCGGAAACTTCACCTGGCGGGACGACTTCACCACGCCGACTCTCTCGCCACTTTGGATCATGCTGCGCCAGCCGCACGTGACCTGGTGGAGTCTCAACTCGCCCGCGGGCAAACTCGGTCTCGTTCCGCGCAGTGAAACCCTCGCGGGGAAAGCCAATCCCTCCTTCCTCGCGCGCCGGCTGCAGCATGCGAAGTTCGAAGCCTCCACCGGCCTCGATGTTCCCACCGCACCAGGCGTCTCCGCGGGTCTCGCCGTGTTCCAGAGCGAGACCAACCATTACTACTTTGCCGTGCACCGCACGGCGGAAGACCTCGATCTTTTTCTCGAACTCGCGAACGGGCAGCGCCCGACGGTCATCGCCCGCACCAAACTTTCCACCACCGCCCACCTCGACCTCCGGGTCACCGGCGACGAGGGCACCCTTGCCTTCACCTACGCCACAAAATCCGGCGAATGGCAGACGCTGGTGCCCGCGGCCGAGACGCTGCCCGTCACCGTGCAGGCGGCGGGCGGCGGACTGCATTTCACCGGCGCCGTCGTCGGCCTGCACGCGCGGCTCGACCCATGACGGGAAACTTGCAGGTTTGCGCCATCCCATGAATTCACTCCTCTCCTTCGCGTTGGTTCTGGGCCCGCTGCTGTTCACTTGCTCCGTTCACGCGGCGGATGAATACCCGCCGCATCCTGATTCCATCGTCCAGCCGGGCGTGCCCGGAGGTGAGCTGCTCAAGTTCAATTTCACCGGCTCGAAGATTTTTCCCGGCACGGTGCACGAGGTCACCCTCTACGTGCCGCAACAATACGACCCCGCCAAACCCGCCTGCGTCCACGTCAACCAGGACGGCGTGCAGTTCAACGCGCCCGTGGTGTTCGACAACCTCATCGCCCGAGGCGAGCTGCCGGTGCTCATCGGCGTGTTCGTGCAGCCCGGGATCGTACCCGCCGCCAACCCCGCCGCGGCACTCGACCGCTTCAACCGGAGCTTCGAATATGACGGTCTCGGCGACGCCTACGCGCGTTTCCTGCTCGAGGAGCTGCTGCCCTTTGTCGAGACGAAGGCGACGGCAGACGGGCGCGCGATCCGTCTCTCCCACTCCGGCAACGACCGCTCCATCGGTGGCCAGAGCAGTGGGGCCATCGCGGCGTTCACAGCGGCCTGGGAGCGGCCCGCCGCCTTCACCCGCGTGCTGAGCGCCATCGGCACCTATGTCGACCTGCGCGGCGGCGCGCGCTACCCGGCACTCATCCGCAAGACCGAGCCCAAGCCGCTCCGCGTTTTCCTGCAGGACGGCAGCCACGATCTCAACATCTACGGCGGCGACTGGTGGATGGCCAATCAGACGATGGAACGCGCGCTCACCTACGCCGGCTACGAGGTGAACCACGCCTGGGGCGACGGCGGACACAACGGCAAGCAGGCCGGCGCCATCTTCCCCGACGCCATCCGCTGGCTCTGGCACGGCTGGCCACAACCCGTGAAGGCGGCGGTGATTCCCAGTGAACGCATGGGGCCGCTCCTCATTCCCGGTGAAGCCTGGCAGCTCGTCGGCGAAGGCTACAAGCTGGCCGAGGGCGCCGCGACCAACGCCAGGGGCGAAGTGTTTTTCGACGACATCCCGGCGAGCAAGGCCTACAAGATTGGGCCGGACGGCAAACCGGTTGAGTTTATCGCCGACACCAAGCGCGGCAACGGCCAGGCCTTCGGCCCCGACGGCCGGCTTTATTCGGCCGCCAGCGGTTCGTCGCAGATCATCGCGTATGCGGCCGACGGACACGCGACCGTCATCGCCGCCGGCTTCGCCGGCAATGATCTCGTCGTCGCCCACAACGGCAATATCTACGTGACCAATCCGCCGGCGGGCTCCAGCAACGACCCGAGCAAGATCTGGCTCATCAAGCCAGACGGCTCAAAACAAGTCGTCGACACCGGACTGCGCTACGCCAACGGCATCGCGCTCTCGCCCGATCAGTCGCTGCTTTATGTGGCCGATTACCGTTCCCATTGGGTTTATAGCTACGTCGTCCAGCCCGACGGCACCCTCGCGCACAAACAGCGCTATTACTGGCTCCACGAGACGGATGCCGATGACCAGAGTTTTGCGGACGGCATGAAAGTCGACATCAACGGCCTCCTCTACGTTGCGACCCGGCTCGGCGTGCAGGTCTGCGACCAGGCCGGCCGCGTCAACCTCATCATCCCCACGCCCAACAGCCGGATTACCAATCTCGTGTTTGGCGGCGAGAAATTCGACACGCTCTACGCCACGTGCAACGACAAGGTTTACCGGCGGAAACTCAACACGACCGGCACCAACGCCTGGGCTCCGCCGCTGAAACCCGCCGGGCCGCGGTTATAGCCGCCGCTCTCCGGGCTTCCACGCCCGAACGGCCTGAGGTCAGGCCGGCCAACCGGCGATTACTTCGGGATGACAAAAACCTGGAACTTCATCACCCGGTGATGTCCATGCAGTTCCCCGCCCAGCCGGCAATTTCACAGGAAAATTGCGGGAAAATTTATTTCTTCGGAAACCCTGGGTCGGCTTTCACCTCGTTGATCTGCTTGGTGTGACGCTCGCTGTGCGCCGAGATGAGGCTTTGGGTGTGCTATTTCAGTCCGTCCGTATTGCTCACAAAAGCAATGCGGCTGCTGTCCGGCGACCAAGAGGGCACGTTGATCGTGCCCTGGCCGCCGAAAACGTAGGCGATCACGCGGGGCCGGCCTCCCTTGGCGGGCATCAGACGCAGATAAACCTGCTGGTAGTACGGATGCTCGTCAGGCTTCACGTCCTGACCGAACGAGATAAGCGCGATCCATTTGCCGTCGGGGGAAATGTGCGGGAACCAGTTGTTGAACTCGTCATTCGTCACCTGCTCCTGATCAGAGCCGTCGGGTTTCATCCGCCAGATCTGCATCAGACCGGTGCGGGTCGAGGTGTAGTAGATATATTGGCCGTCGGGCGTAAACTCCGGGCCATCACTCAGGCCGGACGAATGGGTCAGGCGGGTCTCCTCGCCGCCCTCGGCGGAAATCTTGTAGATGTCGTATTTGTCGCTCCTGGCGTCGGGCTGCTCTTTGCGACCGCCGGTATAGACGAGCCATTTACCGTCGGGGGACCAGCCATGGAGATAGGAGGGTGATTTCGGTGTGACGCGCACTGGCGTGCCACCAGTCAAAGGCAGCCTGTATACGACCGAGCGGCCGTTGTCGTCGGCGCTGTGATGGCTGATAGCGAGCTGCTTGCCGTCAAAGCTCAGGACGTGGTCGTTGTTGTTGTGATTGGCAAACCCGGTGTCGAGCGGGGCGAGCTGGCCCGTAACGAGGTCGAATGTCTTCAGCAGGCCTTTGTTCGGACCGGGGCCGCTGACGTTAACAATCAGGGTCCGGCCGTTGCCGCCGGGCAGCCAGTTGGGCGCTTCGAACTGCTCGGGCGAACTGTAAACCGTCTCCAGTTTTCCCGTGTGGACATTGAGGATTTCCAGGTTGCTGCCGATGTAGTCGCGGTAGGGCTGGTATCCGGGCTTGGGTGGCAGGATGATGCGCACATCCTTGAAGATCGCCTCCTCCTTCACCTTGGCATTGTGTGAGCAGAGGAAAAGGCCGACGTTGACCTCCTCCCCCAAGTCGAGGTCGGCCAGCGTCTGCGAGACAAAAGTCTCACCGAAGCGGGCTGAGGAAAAGATGTAGGTCTTGCCCCGGCGCTCCAGCTGGATGACGTCGCCACCGGTGACCGGCAGCACGAGCTGCTCGGTAATCGCGCCCTTGGTGCGGCGGTATTGGAGCGACGTCAGTCCGTCACCATGCACGCACGCGTCAACATACGCCGAGTCCGCATCGAGGCTTGGCCGCACCATCCAGCCGAGTTTGCGATGCGGATCTACGCCCGGGCCGACAAACTCGAACCGGGCGCGGACGATGAAGTCACCCTTGAGTTTGTTCGCTGCATACTGGAACTGGTCCGATGCGCCCCAGAGATTGATGCCCGCGCCGCTCATGCGATATCGCTGGATGGAGGCGTCGTAAGTGGTCGAGCCAGGGATTTCGGGCGCACCGATATCAGCGTGCTGGGCGAATTGTCCGACGGTCGAGTCGGCGAACACCGAGAGGGCAAATGCGAGGCAGCCGGCCAGCAGGCCGGTAAGGCGGGGTAGTTTCATGACGGGGGTTGAAGGAGATAAGCAACAAGCCGGCAGCGTAAGCCACATCCCTTGATTTTGCCACCATTATGCCACGAAGCATGCGACACTAGAAACCGATGCTGACGCCGCCGTCGATCGGCAGCACGGCCCCGGTGACAAACTTGGCGGCAGGGGAAGCCAGGTAGACGGCCGCCCAACCGACGTCGGCTGGCTCACCAAGCCGCGCCATCGGCGTGCGGCTGATGATCCGGGCCCGGCGGGTGGGATCACCTTCCAGGGCCTTGCGGGACATCTCCGTTTCAATCCAGCCCGGAGCGATGGCGTTCACCCGAATTCCGAACGGCGAGAGTTCGGTGGCGTAGCCCCTGACCATGCCGACCATGGCCGACTTGGCCGCCGTATAGGCAATCACGAGCGGGATGCCGAAGAGCGAGGCCATCGAGCCCGTGAACAGGATGCTGCCGTGCTTCCGCTCCATCATGCCCGGCGCCACGGCGCAGGTTAGGGCATGGGCGGCGATGACATGCGTGTTGAGAACCTGCTGAAAATCATCCACGGTCGTCTCCAAGGCCGATTTCTTCAGGTGCATGCCGGCGTTGTTGACCAGACAAGTGATCGGGCCGGTCTCGCGCGTCACCCGTTCGACCAGAGCGGAGGCCTCCTTGAGCCGGGTGATATCGTGCACGATGAAACTGGTGCCAGCGCCCAGACTCTGGACGGCCGCCTTGAGTTCGGACTCGCGCCGGCCCACGAGTACAACGCGGGCACCTGCGGTATGCATGGCCTGCGCCATCGCCAGGCCGATGCCGGTGCCACCACCGGTGATCAACGCCGTTTCGCCACGAAGAGAGAAGGCGGGGAGAGAGCTCATTTGTTGTTGAGAGAGTGGAGACCGGCCTTGATGAAGCCCATCGCGTAGGCCATGCCGGCGTGCCACGGTGCGGCGCAGCTCATCTGCGGCGCGTGGTCGGGGATGATGACACCCTTGAAACCATTGCGCTTAAGGATGCCAAGGACGCGCAAGCCATCGACCTCACCATCGTCGATGAACGTCTCCTTGTAATGCGGCACCTTGTCCCGGACATTGCGGAGATGGACATAGCCGAGCCGATGTTGGCGGCTGTATTGTTCGACGACCTCGTAAATGTCACCCTCGGTCATCTCAGCGAGCGAACCGATGCAGAACTCCAGTTGGTTGGCCGGGCTGGGATTGAGGTCGATCACCTTCTGATAGAATCGCGGCTGGTAAACGAGCCGCGGCTGACCGCGGATCGTCGGCATGGGCGGATCATCGGGATGCAGCGCGAGGCGCACCCCGGCTTCCTCGGCCACCGGCAGCACCTCGTTCAGGAATCGCTCCAGCCGGCTCCAGAGCTGCTCCGACGTGGCGGCGGGAATCGTGCCGGCGGGCGCCTTGGGATCATAGACCATGTTCCAGACCATGCCGTGAGGCATCGGCAGATCGTAAGGGCCTTCCATCCCGACGGAGGGCGCGCCGCCCCGCGCGTAATTGCCCTTGGTGCGGCCCGACACACCGGCGATGGAAAAATTATACCCCATGAGCGGAATCCCCGCCTGCCCCATCCGGCGGATGATCGTCTTGACGTTCTCGATGTGCCGCGCGCGCTTCGGGCCATCCAGCAGGATGTCGTGCCAGTGCGCGGGATCAAAGTTTTCGATCGCCTCCAACGTGAGCCCGGCCGCCTCGACGTTGCGGCGCAGCGCGATCATTTCCTCCAGCGTCCAAAGCTGGTCCGGGTCGCCCGCGAGGCCCCACCCGTAGTCGGTGCCCGTCGGCTGATCGTCCGGTCCGGTATGGCCGCCCCCTTTAAAGTAATCCACCAGATGCGCCACAATGTGCGTCGCCCCGGCCTGCTGCGCAAAAGCGAAGTTCTCCGGAGTGAGCATGTGCTTGTAGAGGCCGAGCCCGAGTTTCATGTGATAAGGGAGATTGGTTGATGCAGATTTGGTGCCGCCGTGCCAAGGGGCGGCTGGCGAAAGGTCGTCGTTCTCTACCGTCCGGTCATGTTTTCCATGTGCATCAGAAGAATGGGGCTAACTGTTCCTGGGTTTGGCGCTCGGGTCGCCCGTGGGTGGCGGCGCCGTGTCGGTCGCCGACGGTTCGCCCAGTATTTCCAGGAGGATCGGCCTCAGGGCGTCGGCCCAAACTTGGTAGCCCTTCAGGCTGAGGTGCAGTTGATCAACCGTCATGCCTTCAAAGAGCTTGCCGTTGGCGTCGGCCAGGCGGTCGTTGATGCTGAGGAAGCGGACGGATTTTCCATCCGCCAAGCGGGCCAGGTTGGCGTTGATCCGGTCGATCGCGGGCATCACGGCGGGGCCGTCGTTCCGGGGCAAAATGCCCATCAGGATGATCGTGGCCCCGGGCGCCTTTTCGCGGCAGAGCGCGACCAGCGCCGTGACCCCGCGGGTCACGTCCGCGACCCTGGCGTCGTTGCCGGGCTCGTGACCGACGTTGTTTGTGCCGGCGAGGAGTACGATGACCTTGGGATTGACGCCGTCGATTTCGCCGTTCCGGAGGCGCCACAGCGTGTTCTGGGTCTTGTCCGCACCCCAGCCGAAATTGGCCGCGTTCCAGCCGTGAAAGCACTGGTTCCAGTGGGCCAGAAAATCCGGATAGTCGGTCGCGCCCCAACGGCGGGTGATCGAGTCGCCGAGGAAATAGACGCTGATCCCACCCTGCCGGGCCTTGGCCAGCAACTGCAAGTGCGCGAGGTGGGAATTGGGGTCGCTCCTCATCACGGGCTGGTCGGCCGGACGTTCCGCCGGCGCATGCTTGAGCAGATTGTCCGCCCAGCCGATGAAGGAGCTCATGTTGGTGCGGTCCTCATGCCCGCCGTCGTGCTGGCGCCAGGCCAGCTCGCCAGCGAGCAGGCCGGTGTTGACGGCCGGCATTTGCGCCGTGCGGTAGTCGTCATGCACGCCAAGGTCCCGCGCGCCGAGCAACCGGAAAACAGGGCCGGCCGCCACCGCCGCCATGTAGCTGCCCTGCTGGTCGAGCCAGTGGGGGTCACCTTTTTCGGGAATGCCGTAGCTGATGAAGGTCGGCCGCGGCCCGCACAGCGCGATGAGCTGGTGCGACTCGACGGGAATATCCCCGGCTTCCTTGCGGCCGAATGCTGATTCCTCCGCGCCATACTTCAGGAAGTTCCCCGCCATCCAATGATACTCGCCGGAACCCGTGAGGTTCTCCACCGCCTCGCCGAAGTCACGGCGGTGCGGCTTGACCCCGCCCTCACCGGACGAGCCCACCAGCACAACGGCAAAGCGCGGCTCGAACGCCATCGTGACGAGCGCGGCCTTGCCGTAACGGGAAACTCCCTCGATGCCGACCCGCTTCGCATCCACCGCCGGCAAAGTCTCCAGATAATCGAGTGCCCGGGCTGCACCCCACGCCCAGGCCCGCAGCGCACCCCATTGTTCGGGCGAGCGCCGCTGACCCCGGTTCGTCAGCCCAATGATGCCCTCGGTGAGGCCCGCGCCGCTGTCCGCCTGGATGCTGGCCGTGCTGAGCGAAACGTAGCCCCACCCTGCGGCGATGAGCTGGTCGGGCGAGGGCGGTGCGGCCGGCTCCTGCATCCCCGGGAAGCGAGGCGCCGCTTCGTCAGGCATGTTGCCCCAGCCAAACATCGTCAAGACGGGCACGGGCAAGGGGGCGTCCGCCGGCAAGACCAACGCCAGCTTGATGTCCACCGGGATTGCCGGGCAGGCCGAAT
>JANMVS010000254.1:0-7852 GCA_031392885.1 Verrucomicrobiota bacterium | reverse complement strand
CTCCATTGGGTTTATCCGGTTTCATCCGTGTAATCCGGGGCGTGGGAATCAGAGAATTTCCACACACGCCGCCAAACCTTCGCCGCCGCCGATGCAGATGGCCGCGACGCCGCGCTTGAGTCCGCGTTCCTTGAGCGCGGCGATGAGGGTCACGAGAATGCGCGCGCCGGAGCAGCCGATGGGATGGCCCAGCGAGATGGCGCCGCCGCGGACATTAAGTTTGTCCGCTGGCACCCCGAGTTCCTGCGCGAAAGCCATCGGCACGACGGCAAACGCCTCGTTCACTTCCCACAAGTCGACGTCGGCCACGCTCCAGCCGGCCGACTTGAGCGCACTCTGCGCCGCGGTCACCGGGGCAGTAGTGAACCAAACCGGGTCCTGCGCATGACCGCCGAAGGCGACCAGGCGCGCGATCGGCTGCAGTCCTTTCGCTTTCGCGGTGTCTGCCGTGGTCAACACCAGCGCGGCCGCGCCGTCGTTGATGCTCGAGGCGTTGGCCGGGGTGATCGTGCCGTCCTTTTGGAAGGAGGGCTTGAGCGTGGGAATCCTGTCGTAGCGCACTTTGGCCGGACCCTCATCAAGTTCGACCTTGGAGCCATTGCCCTTGGCGTCGGTGAGTTCCACCGGGGTAATCTCCTGGGCGAAGCGGCCATCCTGCTGCGCGGCGTTGGCCCGCTTGAACGATTCGATCGCGTAGGCATCCTGCTGCTCGCGGGTGAAGTGGTATTTGGCGGCGCACTTCTCCGCGCAGTTGCCCATGTGGATGTTGTTATACGGATCCCACAGCCCATCGGAAATCATCGAGTCGATGACCTGCTGGTGGCCGATGCGATAGCCGTCGCGGGCTTTGGGCAGCAGGTAGGGTGCGAGCGACATGTTCTCCATGCCCCCGGCGACGGCGATGGCGCCGAGTGCGTCCGCGCCGGCGGTCCCCATCCCCCCCGCGAGGAAATGCGCGGCGCCGATCACGGTTTGCATCCCGGACCCGCAGACTTTGTGAACGGTGGTGCAACGCACGGAATGCGGCAGACCGGCGTAGATCGCGGCCTGACGCGCCGGCGCCTGGCCCTGGCCGGCCTGAAGGACATTGCCCATCAGGCAGTCGGTGATGTCGGCTGGATTGACCCCGGCTTGGGCGACCGCGCCCTTGATGGCCGTCGCGCCGAGTCGTGCGGCGGGCAGGGCGGCAAAGGCGCCTTGGAACGCGCCGAGCGGCGTGCGGGTGGCGGAGAGGATGACGATGTCAAACATGGGGGAGAAAAGCTCCAGGTTCCAACACCCAAGCTCCAGAGAAGCTCCCAGGATGGAAATCCCGCAAAGCCAGGTTGGCGTTTGGCAACTGGTGCTTCATTGGATGTTGGCGGGTGGTGCTTGGAGCTTTCAAGCGGTCGGCCGCTTGATCGTGAACAGCTCCGTGGTGCGCGTGTAGTAATCACCGCCCATGCGGCCGATCGTGTCGAGCTTGTGCGGATCAATCTGCCCGTCGGCGCCGAGCACCGCCTCGCTGACGTGCAGGCACAGCACGGTGCCGAACACGACATTGGCCGCCAGCGGGCCTTCGCCGATCCGGACAATGCGGTCGAGCTTGCACTCGAACGCCACCGGCGAAGCCGCGACCCGCGGCGGACGGACCTTGAGCGACGGAGCGGTGGCGATGGAAAACCTCTCGAATTCGCTTTCCCCGGGCGGCAGCGGAGCGGAGGTGGCGTTCATCGGTTCGCGCAACACGTAGGGCACGACGTTGACGACAAACTCCGGCACCTGCTCGACGTTGAGGACACTGTCCTTTTTTTTGCCGTGGCGATCGTTGGCCCCGGTGAAGAGCAGCGTGGGCGGGTTGGCGCACACCCCCTGGAAAAAGGAAAAGGGCGCCAGATTGGTCCGGCCATCGGCCGTGATGGTCGAGACCCAGGCAATGGGCCGCGGGTTGATCGCGTTGATCAGCCACGGGTAGGACTCGCGCGGCGTGAGTTTTTCGAAATCGAGGAGCATGGTTTGCACAAAGAACGCAAAGGAAGCGAAGAAGACAAATGGTTGTTTTGCGACCTTGGCTGGCTTTGCGCCCTTGGTGTAGAAATCCTTAGCCCAGCCAGCTCAGCGGATAGTTCGGGTCGTCCATGGCCAGCGCCTCGGCGGTCAGTTCGAGCGGATACTGCGTGTCGAACATCACGGCGAGTTCCTCGGTGCGCGCGGCGTGCATGCTGGCCAGGGTGGTGCCGGGATGCGGGCCGTGCGGGATGCCCTGTGGGTGCAGGGTGAAGGAACCGGGCTCGACCCCCTTGCGGGAGCCGAACTGCCCGCGCACATAGAAGAGCACCTCGTCCGCCTCGGTGTTGTCGTGCGACCACGGCACCTTGATGGCCTCCGGGTGATGATCGAGGTAGCGCGGGGCGAAGGTGCAGATGACAAACCCGTTGATCTCAAAAGTCTGATGAATCGGCGGCGGCAGATGCACCGTGCCGGTGATGGGCTCAAAATCATTCGCGTTGAACGTGAAGGGATAAAGGTAACCGTCCCAACCCACCACATCGTGCGGGTGGCCGGCCATGACGTTACGCGTGAAACGATTCCGGTCCTTCGTCAGGATGGCGAAATCGCCTTCCTGATCCCGGGCGAGAATTTCGCCCGGGCCGTGGAAATCGCGCTCACTGTAGGGCGCGCCCATGCGAATCTGGCCCTCGGGATGGAGGTAGCGGGCGGGCAGGCGCACGGGATGCGCCGACTCCAGGATCAGGTAGTCCTCCATGCCGATATCATCCGGCACGAGCCGGTAGATGGTGCCGCGCGGGATGACAATGTAGTCGTCCGGTTTGTAGCGCAGCCGGCCGTATTGCGACTCGAGCCAGCCGCCGCCGGCCCAGACGAAGATCACGTCGTCGCTCTGGCCGTTGCGGTAGAAGTCATATTCCTGGGCCATCGCCGTCGCCGGGCGGCAACGGTACGCGGCAATGTCGGCGTTGAACATCAGCGGCACGCGGCCGGTGTAGGGATCGCCCGCGCGGGCCATCCCGGCGGACTTGAGGTGGTGGTGCCGGAGCGGAGTGTGCCCGGCGGCCTTGAGCGAGAACTCCCGGAACAGCTCGACGCTCTTCACCCGCGTCGGCGGCTTCAGGTGATAGACCATGGTGTAGGCCCGGTCGAAGCCCTCGGTCGTGATGACGTGCTCGTAGTGGAGGCCCTCACCCTGGTAGCTCGCGGCGGGATCGCGCGGAAATTTGAGGTGATGCTTGCGGGGGATCGATCCGAGGCTGAGGTATTGGGGCATGGGGGGAAAAGCAGATAGCAGCGAGTAGTGGGTAGCGAGTAGAAGCTATCTGAAATGGTTCAGGATGCTCGCTAGCCCGGATATTTCATGGAGCCACGGCGGCGTCGCCGTGGGTCGTTCGCCAACCGCAGCGGGGTCGCTGCGGCTCCAGTCAACAGATTGTTGTCAGCTATCATTCTGGGTGTGAAATGTTCGGGCAAGTCTCTACCCGCTACTGCTTCAAAGCGTTCCGCGCCGGGCTTGTTCGCGCTCGATGGCCTCGAACAGCGCCCGGAAGTTGCCTTCGCCGAACCCCCGCGAGGTGCCCTTGCGTTGGATGACCTCGAAAAACAAGGTCGGCCGGGTGAACACACACTGGGTGAAAAGCTGCAGCAGGTAGCCGTCCTCGGAGTCCCGGTCCGCGAGGATGCGGAGCGCTTTGAGCATCGCCTTATCCTCGTCGATTTTGCCGACGCGCGTGTCGAACTCGGCGTCGTAGTAGGTGTCCGGCACATCGAGGAATTCCTGCCCCATCCGGCGCATCTCGTCGATGGTCGCGATGATGTTGGGCGTGAGCAGCGCGATGTGCTGCACGCCGGGCCCCTGATACTGGTCGAGATATTCCTGAATTTGCGAATTGGCGGACGAAGGCTCGTTGATCGGCATTTTGATCCAACCGTCGGTGGAACTGACCACCTTGGACATCAGGGCGGAGCGACCGGTGTTGATGTCGAAATGCATGAACAGGTCGAAACCGAACACTTCCTGATAATACTGCACCCAGGGGTCCATCTGCTCCACGTTGGCCACGATATGATCAATCATGGCAAAGTTAATGTCGCGGTCGTCGATCCCGCCCGGCTGGTTGCTGTAGCCGGGGGCGAATTCGCCGTGTTTGCGGCGCTCGACGAAACTGTGCACGGTGTCGCCATAGGCCGCGATGGCCGCGTGGGTGATGGTGTCACCCTCGAACAGGCCGCGCGCCGACTTCGCCCCGCGCCGTTGCGCCTCGGTGTAGGCGAGTTTGGCGTCCTTGACCTTGAAGGCCACGTCCCGCACGCCGCAGCCGTGTTTCGCCAGATGCCAGCGCATAAAGTCCGCCTCGGCGCCGGTGCCCTGCGGCTCGGCCACCAGAAAATTCACGCGCCCCTGCCCGACCACGAAAGCCCGCCGGCCCTTGAGCCCCGATTGCTGGTCGCCGTAGGCGCGGACACTCATGCCATATTTATTGACGAAGAAATCGCGCCACTGGTCGGCGTTATCGACAATGAATTCGATGTGGTCGACGCCCTTGAGACCGAGGGGATTTGAAAAGGTCTTTTTGTCGACCGGCTGATCAAAGAAAGTGGTGCTCATGCGGGTGCGGGGAGGGGCAAATGTTTCACGGTACTCTACCCTGACCCCGGAGGCGGGTCTATAAGCCAAACGGAGTAAACGAGCTTGCGCTGGGCTTTCGGGCGACATTTTCTCGTCGGCACCCCATGCCGCCCATGCCCCCACCCGACCGTGCCGCCCTGCTGGTTCACTACGCCGCCATGATGGAGGAGGTCCCCGTGGGCCTGCTCCTGCTCGACTGGGATTTGCAGCCGGTGTGGTTCAACGCCGAGGCGGCGCGCGCCTCCGCCGTCTGGAATCATGGCGAGCGCGGCGCGGAGGCGCTGCGCGCCCGCAGCGCTTTTCGCCTGCCGATCCCGTTGGCCGATGCGTGCCGCGCCTTGCGCACGACCTGGCCCGATGGGGTCGCCGCCGGTCAGCCCCAGGTGGTGAGCGACCATGCCCGCGGCCTGCACGCCCGCATCAAGGTGCATGCACCCGCCGGCGGGCAGCCGCCGGCCTTTCATCTGCAACTCGACTACCGCCGGCCCCGCGGCGATCGCGAGCGCCCCCTGTCCCCCGGGGCCGTGGCTCTGCTGGCCCGGCTCACCGAACGCGAACGCGAGGTCGCGATGCGGGTGCGCGAGGGCCTGCGCACGACGGAAATTGCCGCCGAACTGCGCCGCAGCCCACTGACGATCAAGACCCAACTCGCCGCCATCTTCACCAAGCTCAGCATCCGCGGCCGCACCCGGGTCGCCGCCTTGCTCAACCGTTAAGCCGCGTCAGGCGTGACATCGAACCGCCCCGCTGTCTCGATTCGGTCCGCATGAGTTCCACCAAGTCCTAGCCCGCATGACCGGCCAAGTCCCGGACACCCGCGGGCTGAGAGTCGTCGAGCACCGCCAAAATTTCGTGACGAGGGTGAAATATGCGGGCCAGGGAGTATTTTCAAACCTGCATTCGCGGGAAATCGCTGGAGGGCCGGCGGAGAAACCCGCGATTGAAGACACTCCCTAGTCCTTTCGGAGTAATTGGCCGTTTTCCGTTCGATTCGTTCCGGGAAAAGCGCAAGATCGGCGCATGCAGAATTCCCCCGGCCCAACCCAAACCGCCACCGGCGCCGATGATCCGCGCTGCATCCCGCACAAACTGACCGTTCCGCTGCCGGTCGGCGGCGAATGCAAGTATCCGGCCTACACCGAGGATGAGCAAACGGTCTGGCGCACGCTTTACGAGCGCATGGAGTCGCTGCTCCCCGGCCGGGCCGCCGACGAGTTTCTCCTCGGCTTAAAGGCCCTTGACCTGGAAAGTTATCGCATCCCCGCCCTGGCCGACGTCTCGCGGAAATTGCAGAAGGCCACCAATTGGCAGATCGCCCGCACCCCGGGACTGCTCGATGCCCACGATTTCTTCTCCTACCTGGCCCGCCGGATTTTTCCCTGCACGGATTACATCCGGGCCCGGTCCGAGCTCGACTATACGCCGGCGCCCGACTGCTTCCATGACATCTTCGGCCACACCCCGATGATCATGCACCCGCGCTTTGCCAACTTCTATCAGAAGCTTGGGCAAGCGGCGGTTAACTGCCAGGACCCCGCGGTCGAGGAAGGCCTGACGCGGATCTATTGGTTCACGGTGGAGTTCGGCTTGATCCAGAATCCCGGCGGCCCGCGCATCTATGGCAACGGCATCATCTCCTCTTCCGGCGAGACGTTGCACAGTCTGACGGACCAGGTGAAAAAGGTGCCCTACCGTCCGGAGATCCTCGCCGCGCAGCCTTACGACATCTGGCATTTTCAAGACACGCTGTTCGTCATCGAGTCCTTCGATGAGTTGGAACAGGAGTTCATCCGCTGGGCCCGGGACCACCGGCTGCTCTGAAGCCGGCCCCATTCCGCCTCGGCCGCAAACCGCGGTTTGCCCGGGACGGGGAGAAACGAGGCTGGCTTCGACTTCATGCCCCGATGCCGATCGGCCGCTTTATTGTCAACTAATAGTATACTTATTGGATTGGGTTCGGGAGCACAGGGGCGACGGTCGCCACCCGGCCGGGACGGCGGCGGGAAATCTTCTATCTGCTTGATGCAGGTCAAGGCCGTCGTGGCCGGGTTAGCCGAGAATGGCCGGATGCCAGGCACCACGCTCCTCGTCGATCTTCCGCCGCCCGCCCTGGTCCCGCGCGGGATCAACCGCACCCCGGAGGTCGCGGTCTTCCTGCCCAAGGAACATGGCTCGTGGTCGCTCGCTTTGGAACCACTCGCCCTCGGGCTCCTGGTCGCGCCGTCCTATGCGGGCACGGCGCTCGCCACCGCTGCTTTGGCCGGTTTTTTTTTGCGCCGGCCTTTGAAGGCGGCATTTCTTGCTGACTCCGCCGACCGCCGCCGGCCGGCCCGCCTCGCCCTGGGGCTGCTGGGCCTGCTGGCGGTCGCCGGCCTTCTGGAGGCGGGGCTGATCGGCGGACCGGGCGGATTGTGGCCGCTGCTGCTCGCCGCGCCTCTGGGTGGGTTGTTCGTTTACTTTGACATTCTAAAGGAGACTCGCGCCGCGGCGGCTGAACTCGTGGGCTGCGCAACTTTTGCCTTTCTGCCCGCCGCACTGGCGAGCCTCGCCGGCTGGTCGGCCCCGGCCGCCTGCACGCTGACCGCCCTCGCCCTCGCGCGCAGCATTCCCACAGTATTGACCGTGCGCACCTACCTTCGCTTGGAAAAACAGCTGCAACCGGACCTCGTCGTTCCCCTCTTAAGCAGTGGGCTGGCCCTCGTCGGTCTCGGGCTGCTCGCCTCGTTCCAACTCGTGCCGTGGCTGGCCGCCGGTTTCATGGCCCTGCTGCTCCTCCGCACCAGTTGGCTCGTGTCGGCGCTCCGGCCCGCCCTGCCGGCAAAACGCCTAGGCATGATCGAAGCCTTTCTTGGTCTGGCATATATCGGCACCATCGTTCTAGCTTATCACGTCCGGTAAGCATGCTACCTCCACCCGATGATTGATCCAAATCAAGGCACCGTTCGACTCTGCACATTATGCTTCAGCAATAACTAATGACAAGAAATGCGCAGTCTTAGGCAACCCCCTCCCAGCGCTTCTCCCATAAATCCCCTACACTTTACCCCAGTTTATCATGAAAAATCCACGCTTCATCACTGCCCTCGCGGTGGCCATTCTCGCGATGGCCGCTGCCTTCGTCACCGTCAATATTGTCCGGGCTGAGGGCCCGACTGACGCGAAAGGTCCCGTTGTCCTTCCTTCCGAAGTGGTCGCCATGCCCATCGAGCAGGCGATCCTCACCTCGCCCCC
>JANMVS010000248.1:0-2677 GCA_031392885.1 Verrucomicrobiota bacterium | reverse complement strand
CCCGCGTTACCCAACAGCATGAAAACTAGAAGCCACATTCTGAAGCGTCGCGTCATTTCACACTGCTACTTATTGGCCGCTTGAAGGTCAAGCGATGGCACCCAACTAAATTCAGTCGTAATTTCTGCCGTCCATATAGTGAACGTTGAGTTCGGGCATGTGCCGGAAATCACGGTCGGTGGTGATCAGGGGTAGGCGCTCTTCCAGTGCGTGGGCGGCGATCCAGTAGCCGGGGTCAGGCAGGGTAATGCCCTTCACCGTCAGGTCGGTCCGTAGACGGGCGTAGGCATCGGCAGTGGCGGCAGTCACAGTCAGTAACTCAAAGGAATCGAGAAAGGCGTGCGCTTCAGTCAGCGTCGGAGCAGAAACTTTGGCGTGGAGTTGTCCGAAGAGGAACTCGCCCACCACATGCGGGCAGATCAGCGGAGGGTAGTGGTGGATCGCGAGTGCTTCGACCCGACGGTCACGGCGGCGCAACAGTTCCAACGCTCCGGTATCAAGCAGGGCCGGCACGGGACGCAGCTTTGGCCCGTGAGGTGGTGAGGTTCTTCAGCAGCCAGTCGCCGGAGCGGTCGAGCTCGAGATTGGCCGGACGTGCCCAGAACGCCTTGCGCGAGGCGGCAACGCTTTTGGGCGCTCGCCGGCTTTTGCCTTTAAGTGACAGGGTAATGGGCACGGAGGAGAAGATGTATCGGGCCGGGGTCTTTTCAACCGCAAATCCGCGCTAATCGGCACTAATGGGATGAGGGCTGTTCGCCACGCCGTAGCCCGGAGGGTGAAGGTGGGTCCTCTGGATTCGCCGGACTCCATCCTCCCGTCTCCCACTCCCTCCGGCCGGACGGTGACTCAGGAGGAAATTAGGGACAGGTCAATAATGGGAGCAGCAGGGGGCATTTCTTAACTCTTGACTGAGCTGAACACCGTCCAGTGGTGGTGGCCGAGCACATACAAGGCCTTGGGGCTTGGGGTTGACGGCCGGGGAGATAGGGCGGCAGCAGCGGTTACCCTCGAACGGCCACCGCCGGTTGCCGCGCCTGCGGTTTTACTTCACGGTATCGAACAGGCCCACGAAGGCCTTGGGCACGAGGGCGGCGGTGCGGGAGTTGCTGGCCGGCAGGACCCGGGCCGCCCAGGCGTTGATCTCCTCGCGGGTCAGCTGCTCCACGAGTCCGTTCTGGAGTGCAACCACGTCCTCGATGTGGCCGGGCCGCTCCTGACTGCGCTTGAGCACGTTGACCAGGAAATCGTTTTCGTGGAAAGCGCGGCGGAGTTGGCCGCGCATGATGCCGCGCGCCCCCTCGAATTCCTCGGTACTGCTGCCCTCGGCGGCGAGTTTGGCCGCGGTGGCTTCGATGATCCCGGCCACCTGCTCGGCCGCGGACGGCAGGCAGTCCACCGTGGCCTGCATCAGGGCAAAATCCTCGAAGCCGCCAAAGGTTTTGAAGTTGGTCGCCGGGCGGTAGGAGAGGCCGAGGGCTTCGCGCGTCTCGCTGCGCACCCGCAACTCGAGAACCTTCGCCAGCACCTGGAGCGCAGCTTGCGCGCGCGCATCCAGCTTTTCCTCCACCGGCCAGTTGCCGAGCACCATCGCGATGTTGAGCTCGCCGACGAACTCGATGCGTTTGAAGCCGGCGGGGGCACTCATCCGCAGCGGTTTGGGCGGTTCGGCCAGGGTTTTTTCCACCGCGCGCGGGGCTAAGGTGCCCAGCGTGCGGGTCATGATGGTGCGCACGGCCTCCTCCGAAACATCACCAACGATCGTCACCTCCATATAACCGGCGGTGAGGGGCTCCTCCATCCAGCGCCTCACGTCGGCCACACCCAGTGAGATATAGTCGAGCGGGGTGCCCGACATGATGCGCGCATCGCCGCGGAACAGATGGTCCATCATCTCGCGCCTGCCCTGGTTGAGACCCATTTCGTTGGACGCGCGACCCATAAAAGCGCGGGCCCGCTCGTCCTTGTGGGCGTAGGCATTGAACTTCGGCTCCCGGATGATCTCCGCCGTCAACCCGAGGAAGGTCTCGAGGTTTTCGGCACCCATCACCCCGCGGAAGGTGAAGGCGTCGTGGTCGGAGACGTCAAAGCCGAATTCCAGGAACTGTCGTTCGATGATCTGCGAAATATCGCCGGTCTGATAATAGACCGTGCCGCTGCCGAGCAGGGTGTTCAGGCCGAATTCCTTCAGGGCGGGCTGGCGGCCGGGCAGGGCGAGCAATCCCGTCCCGACGCGTACGATGGCGTGCACCAGGCCGGGCTCCTGCCGGTTGGACACAAAATTTAGCCGCACGTTGTTGCCGAAGCGCAGCAATTGCGCCCCGAGCTGCGGCACTTCGCGGCGGTCGACCACGGGCGTGGCCGGGCCAGGCCGCTTGAGGGTGAACACGATGTCCTTGGGCGCCGCCGGCAACAAGTAGGGCAGCTCGCCCCGCCGGTGTTTTTGCACGGTCTTCAGGATCGCGGCGGCGTCCACCTCGATGCTGATGTCTCCGCTGACATAGAACGCCAGGGCCTCGGGGTTCCACAGACTGCGGAAGGTTTGGTTGACCTCCTCCACGGTCAGTTTCTGCAGCCAGTCCTGCATCCAGCCGTTTTCCGTCCCCGGACCCACAAACACCGTGTGCGCCGTGATGGATTCAAAAAGGCCGTTGCACACTTCCGAGGGATCCATCACCGG
>JANMVS010000247.1:0-9780 GCA_031392885.1 Verrucomicrobiota bacterium | reverse complement strand
CGACCATCTCTATACGGAGAAGACCGGTACCAACCCCGCCCCGTGCCCCAAGTGCGGCCACCCCAACACCCGGCTGAAGTTCTAGGTCTTGGCCACGGATTCCACGGATGAACACGGATAAGTCCAGAGTGAGCGCGCAATTTCATCCGCGGCCATCTGTGAATCCGTGGCAGTCAGTGATTTGTTTCGCGACCGGCGCGATTAAAACCCTGCTCTACGCCGAGGCCGGCCTGGGTGCGCGAGGACGCGGTGGGCAATACCTTTGCCCGCTGGGCGGGCACCGATCCTGGGGCGGCACCGGTCGCCACCGGCTCGCACATCGATGCCATTCCCAACTCCGGCCGCTTTGACGGCGTGGTGGGCGTGCTCGGCGGGTTGGAGGCGATCCGCGCCCTGCAACGGACCGGCCGTCGGCCGCGCCGCTCGATCGAGCTCGTGATGTTCACCGCGGAGGAGCCCACGCGTTTCGGCCTGGGCTGCCTCGGCAGCCGGCTCATGGCGGGCACGCTGTCGCGCGAAAAAATCAACCTCCTCCGTGACGCGCAGGGACTTTCCGTTGCTGACGCCTGCCTCCGGGCGGACCTGAGCGGCCCGCTGGAAAGCACGCGGCTGGCCGTGGGGTGTTATGATTCCTTTGTGGAACTGCACATCGAGCAGGGACCGTTGCTGGAACGGCAAAAGATGCCCATCGGTGTGGTGACGGCCATCGCGGCGCCCGCCACCCTGAGGATCGACCTGACGGGGGCGGGGGGCCACGCCGGCACGGTGCTCATGCCCGACCGGCACGACCCGTCGCTGGCCGCGGCCGAAATCATACTGGTGGTCGAACGGGCCGCCCTGGCCACGCAGAGCCGGGACACGGTCGCGACCTGCGGCCTTGTGCAGGTGCTGCCCGGCGCGGTGAACAGCATCCCTCGCCAGGTGCGGCTGGAGATTGATGTGCGCGACATCGACTTGGCCCGGCGCGATGGCGTGCTGGCCGGGACGCTGGAGGCACTCGCCGGGTGAGGACAGGTCTTGATTTGGCTTGTCATCGCGAGGGGCGCGATGCGCGGCGTGGCGATCCAACCGGACGGATTGCTTTGTCGTCCCGTCGAGGGAGACTCCGCGCAATGACAAAACAGGACGCGGCCAGCGCGGGCTGCGCTGATTTTTTGATTTCTTTCCGCGCGAAACTCTCCCAGTTTCCCGCATGGCACAGACCATCGCCGTTCTCGATTTCGGATCCCAACTGACGCAGGTCATCGCCCGGCGCATCCGCGAGTGCCAGGTCTACTCGAAGATCTACCACTTCAGCACCCCGGCGGCCAAACTCCGCGCGGATGGCGTCGTCGGCCTCATCCTCTCCGGCGGCCCGCAGAGTGTTTACGCGAAGACTGCCCCGCATCCTGACCCGGCGATCTTCGAACTGGGCGTGCCGGTGCTCGGCATCTGTTACGGCGTGCAACTGATGGGGCACTTCCTCGGTGGCACGGTCGCACCCAGCAAGGCGCGGGAATACGGCCACGGTCATCTGAGCATCAAAAAACCGGGCAAGCTGTTCGCCGGCCTGCCGCGCCGGCTCCGCATCTGGAATTCCCACGGGGACAAACTCACCAAGCTCCCTCCGGGTTTTGTTGCCACCGCGGTCTCCGAGAATTCCCCGTTCGCCGGCATCGAGGACCGCCCGCGCGGCTTTTACGGCATCCAATTTCATCCGGAGGTTTTTCACACCGAGCGCGGTGTCGACATGATCCGCAACTTCCTCGTCGGCGTCTGCGGCGCGAAACAGGATTGGACGACCAAGGACTTCATCGCCCACGCCGTGGCTGACATCCGGCAGAAGGTCGGCAAGTCCCGCGTCCTCCTCGGTCTCTCCGGCGGCGTGGATTCCTCGGTCGCGGCGGCATTGCTGCACAAGGCCATCGGGCAGCAGCTCACCTGCGTCTTTGTGGACAACGGACTCCTGCGCAAGAACGAGCGCGCCTACGTCGAGGCCCTCTATCAGCGCAATTTCAAGATCGACCTGCGCGTGGTGGACGCCGCGGGGCTTTTCCTGAAGCGGCTCAAGGGCGTCAGCGAGCCCGAGACGAAGCGCAAGATCATCGGCCGCACCTTTGTCGAGGTCTTCGAGAAATCCCTGAAATCCATCGGCGGGGCCGAATTCCTGGGGCAGGGGACGCTCTACCCGGACGTCATCGAGTCCGTCTCCATCGCCGGCAACCCCGCTTCGCTGATCAAGACGCACCACAACGTCGGCGGTCTGCCCGCGCGCATGAAACTCAAGCTCATCGAGCCGCTGCGCGAACTTTTCAAGGACGAGGTCCGTCTGGTCGGAGCCGCCCTCGGCCTGCCCAAGGAGGTCGTCTGGCGCCAGCCGTTCCCCGGCCCGGGTCTGGGCGTGCGCGTGATGGGTGACATTACCGCCGACAAGCTCGAGATTCTCCGCAACGCGGACGCCGTCCTCCAGGAGGAGATGATGGCCTCGGGCTATTACTGGAAAGTCTGGCAGTCCTTCGCGGTGTTCCTGCCGGTCAAGACGGTGGGCGTCTTCGGCGACGAGCGCACTTACGACTATGTCATCGCCCTGCGCATCGTGGAAAGCATCGACGCCATGACGGCGGACTGGGCCAAGCTGCCGCACGATCTGTTGCAAAAAATCTCGAGCCGCATCACCAACGAAGTGCGGGGCGTCAGCCGGGTGGTGCTGGACATCAGCTCCAAACCGCCGGCCACCATCGAGTGGGAGTAATTTCCCGTTGCGAAAGTCGGCACCCACCTCAATTTTCGCTGTCTCCCCACCCCACATGAAACCCCGTATTTTCATCCTGCTTGCCGCCTGCGTTGCCCTCACCCCCGGTCTGCTCCGCGCGGAAAGCGTGGCGCAGGTAATCGCCAAGGCCCGCGCTTATCTGGGCACTGAAAGCGCCCTGAATGCCGTGCATACCATCCATTTCCAGGGCACGCTGGAAGTTGATGCCACCACGCGACTGCCCGTGGAGATTGTTTTTCAGCGGGACTACCAGCAGCGAATCACCGTCAAGGGGCCCAAGGTCATCGAGACCACGGCGTTGGACGGTTACGATGCCTGGCAGAAGCGCACCAATCCGCTCAATCCGGCCCAGTGGCAAGTCACCTTGCTCGATGCGGGTCAGGTGAAACGTTTGCGGGCCAACACGTGGGAAAACCTCAACTTTTTCGCCGGCCTCGATCGCAAGGGCGGCAGTGTCCAGTTCGGGGGCGAGACCACGGTGGAGGGAGTGGCCTGCGTCAGGCTGTCCTTCATCCACGCCGCTAATATTATCTTCCAACGATATTTCGACAAAGTTAGCGGCCGACTCGTCAAGACGGAGACGGAAAATGGCGGCGAAATCCGGGAGGAAGGCGAGGTCGTGGTCAATGGCGTCCGCTTTCCCCAGAAGGTCATCAACAAGGCGGCCAACGGCCAGGTCACGACCATCACCTTTGACCGGGTGGTGCTGAACGAGCGCATTCCGGCCAGCGAATTTGCCGTGCCGACCCTGCAGGCGAACTAGACCGGACGGACCCGGGCGCCGGGTGGGGGGCGTAACTTTTTCTACCGCGGGCAAGGCAAGGGCCTACTGATTGACCTCCGCTCGTGGCCAGACTGCGGCTTTACTTTGCAACCGGCCCGATTTCTGCTCTTTTAGTTTCTTTACCCCCTCATGCAAAAGACCGCCCTCCTCAAGTTCGACGATAAGGAAATCACCTGTCCCGTGATGACGGGGACGGAGGGCGAGCACGCCATCGACGCCCGCAACCTCCGCAAGGACTCCGGCTATATTTTTTACGACCAGGGCTACGGCAACACCGGCTCTTGCGAGAGCGCCATCACCTTCCTGGATGGCGACAACGGCATCTTGCGCCACCGCGGTTATCCGATCGACCAGCTCGCCGGGCACAGCAATTTCATCGAGACCGCCTACCTCGTCATCTACGGCGAACTGCCGAGCGAGAAACAGTGGAAGGTTTTCAGCGACCTCCTGCGCTCCAACGCCGCCATCGAGACGCAGATGCAGAAGATTTTCGAGGGTTTTCCGAAAGACGCCCCCCCGATGGCGATGCTGTCTTCCATCGTCGGTTCCCTCGCGGCGCATTACCCGCATCTCGCCACCAACAATTTCGAGAAGGACCTCCAGCAGTTCGACCTCGCGGCGGCGATGGCTATTTCCAAAATCCGCACGATCGGCGCGATGATCTACCGCCATTCGCGTGGCCTGCCATTCCTTCATCCCAAAGACCTGCCGTTCTGCGATAACTTCCTGCACCAGATGTTCTCGGAGCCATATCAGGATTATGTGGCGATTCCCGAGGTCGCCAAGGCGCTCAACCTCATTTTGCTGATGCACGCCGACCACGAGCAGAATTGCAGCACCTCGACCGTGCGCATGGTTGGTTCCAGCGGCGCGAACCTTTTTACTTCGCTCTCCGCCGGCATCAATGCCCTGTCCGGACCGCTGCATGGTGGCGCCAACACTGCCGTCATGCAGATGCTCCAGTCCATTCACGACGAGCACGATGACGGTTCCCGCTTCATCGCGGCGGCCAAGGATGGCAGCAAGAGTCACCGCCTGATGGGCTTTGGGCACGCGGTCTACCGGAATTTTGATCCCCGGGCCCGGATCATTGGCGAGGCCTGCAGCGTCGTCCTCGCCAAGCTCGGCAAGTCCGACCCGCTCCTCGACATCGCCAAAAACCTGGAGCAGGCCGCGTTGAAGGACGACTACTTCATCTCCCGCAAGCTCTACCCGAATGTCGACTTTTACAGCGGCATTATCATGCGCGCCCTCGGAATTCCGACGAACATGTTCACCGTCCTGTTCGCCATCGGCCGCACCCCGGGCTGGATTGCCAACTGGCGGGAGGTCGCCTCGAACCCCAAGGGTCGCATCTACCGCCCGCGGCAGATCTACGTCGGCCCGGTCAAACGCGACTACGTGCCGCTCGCCCAGCGCGGGTGACTAGTTTTCCGCCGCCGGTTTTTTTTCCGGCGGCGACTTCAGGATCTGGTCGAGCGTCAGGCCGGTGGCGGCCTGCAGCCCTTTCAGCAACTGCCAGAGTGCGTACATCATCATCGCCATGCTCGGGATCGAGATGCCCAGGAGACTCACCCAATGCATCCGCGCCAGTTCCTGGTTGAATAACTCGGTTCCCGGAGCGCTGCGGATGATGTACCGGGCGAAGCCGTAGTTCAGGACGGCGCTGACCAGAAACGCCGCCGCCAGGAGATAACTGGCCGAGTTCATCAAGCGCTGGAATTCGGCCTGCGCGCCGCGCTCATTCAGCGCCGCCTCCACCCGGTCGACGTCGATCACCTGCGGATTATAGAGCATCTCGTGCACCAACGGTTCCTTCGCGCGCATCGACGCCAGCACGGCGAGACCGATCAGGGCGGGCAGTGCGCCGTCCTTCACGGCGAACCAGAAGCCGTCCAGCTTCATCAGCCCGAATCCACCTGAAATCAGCACGCTGGTGAAGCCGATGATCGAGATGAAATTCATCCGGCGCCGCCGGGCAAAATCGTGGATGCCGTAGGCCACCGGGAAGGCCAGGGCCACGAGCAGGCCCCATTTCGGTCCGAGCAGCTTGTCGCCGCTGCACCACGTCATGATCGCGGTCGGCAGGCCGACGTTGCAGACGAGATTAATGAGCAGATTCTCGGGTTTCGGCTTGGACGCTGGAGGGGTCGCGGCGACGGACATGGCGGCAAGGCAATGCGGAACCGGGGAAAACAGGAAGTCAGAAACAGCCGGCTGGCGGTATTTCCTGATTCCCTGCTTTCCCGATTTCAGTATCCTCCGGGCCGCATGATCCTTCTCGGCGTCAACATCGACCACGCAGCCACCCTGCGCCAGGCCCGCTACCGGCAGCCCGGGGTCGCGTGGGGCGGCAATATCGAGCCCGACCCGGTGGCCCTGGCCTTCCGCTGCGAAAAAGCCGGAGCGGACGGTATCACGGTGCATTTGCGCGAAGATCGCCGCCATATCCAGGATCAGGATGTCCTGCGGCTGGGCGCGGCCCCGGGCACCCGGCTCAATCTCGAGATGGCCTGCACCGCGGCGATGACCGAGTTTGCGCTCAAGCTAAAACCCCACTCGGTCTGTCTCGTGCCGGAAAATCGGGAGGAGATCACGACGGAGGGCGGACTGGATGTGGTGAAGCACCGGGAGAAGGTCGCGCGGGTCACTGACGCCATGAACGCCGCCGGCATCAAGACCAGCCTCTTCATCGATCCTGAACCCGCGCAGATCGAGCTTTCCGCCCGACTGCAGGCTCCGTGGATCGAGCTGCACACCGGCGCGTACGCCAACGCCTACCATGGCCCCGGCCGTTCCGCCGAGTTCCAGCGCCTCTGCGCCGGCGCGAAGCTCGCGCATGCCGCCGGCCTCGTGGTCAACGCCGGCCATGGCATCAATTACACCAACATCGTGGAAGTCCGCAGCATTCCTCACCTGCACGAACTGAACATCGGCCACAGCATCATCAGCCGGGCCTTGTTCAGCAGCATCGACGAGGCCGTGCGGGAAATGAAGCGGTTGATGAATCCGCAGCAGTAGCGAGCATCGACTAGCGAGTAGCGAGCATCACCCCCTAAACTTTCGTTTGCTGACTGCCATTCTACTCGCTACCCACTACTCGCTACTCACTACTCACTACTGCAACATGAGTATTCTCCTTCCCCCCGGCGGCGTTCTCATCGGCCTCGGCTGCGACTTGATCGAGGTCGAGCGCATCCGCACCGTGCTGGCCAAGCATGGCGACCGTTTCCTCAAGCGCATCTTCACCGCGGAAGAGCAGGCTTACTGCAGTACCTTGAAATACTCGCACAAACACTACGCCGCGCGCTGGGCGGCGAAGGAGGCGGTCTCAAAATGTTTCACCACGGGAATCGGCGAGCACCTCGACTGGACGTCGGTGTCGGTCTACCATGGCTCGCGCAAGGAACCGCTGGTGCGACTCGATGCCAAGGCTGCGGCTCTGCTCGCGGAAGTCGGCGCCACGCACGTCTGGGTGACCCTGTCCCACACCGACACCCACGCGATGGCCGTCGCTGCGCTGGTGAAACACTAGATTGTTTCCATGAAGCAAGTGCCGTCCCACCCGGTCCTGACTTGTGCCGAGGCCAAGGGGTGGGAGACGAGGCTGCTGAAGGATGAGCTGGCCGAGTGGGTCGCGATGCAACAGGCCGGGACGGCCGTGGCCGACGCCTTCAAGGCGGATTATCGGGAGATCGGCGGATTACCGGACAACGCCCGGTTGCTCGTCCTGGCCGGCAAGGGCCACAATGGCGGCGATGCGCTACTCGCCACCAAGGGATTGCTGGAGGGCCGGCCGGCGGCGACCGTGGATCTCTTGCTGTGCTTTGGTGATACCGCCCTACGACCGCTGGCGAAGCGTTCACTCCATGAGCTTCAGCGCACGGCCGGCCCGCGCCTTCGCGGGGTGACTCTCGCGAATTTGAAGTCGGAGCTAGCCAGCTATGATGCCTGCGTTGATGGCGTGTATGGTTTTCAGTTTCGGCCGCCCCTGGACGAATCCACCGCAGAATTACTCGTTTGGGTGAACGCCCATCCGCGGATCCGCCTTCGTGCTGCCGTCGATCTGCCGAGCGGGCTGGGGGATGAGAACGCGGACACGGTCTTCCGGGCGGATTTCACCTACGCCACGGGCATCGTGAAGGCGCCGGCCGTGGCGCCGGCCAATGCGGCCTTCGTCGGTCGGCTGCGCTATCTGGACCTGGGTTTCTTTGGCGCGGCGCATGGGGAGGATTTGCCCAACCCGGTAGACCCGGTAGGGCGAGTCGTCCCCGACGAGCCGGCTTCTAACGCCCGGGTGCTGACCAAAGGCATTCTCGCCCCCTTGACTCAACTGCGGCCCTCGCTCTCGGACAAGCGCGTCTACGGCCATCTCTTGGTCCTGGGCGGCTCGCACAGTTATCCCGGGGCGGTGTTGCTCGCGGTCCGGGCCGCCCTGCGGAGTGGCGTCGGGTTGATCACCGCGTTTGTGCCGGAAAAACTCGTGCCGGAATACGCTGCGCGCCACCCCGAGGCCATGTGGGTGGGTTGTCCGGTGAACGCGGCCGGCGGCATCGCTCAGGCCAGCCTGGCTCTCGTGCGCGAGCGGATGGCGCGGGCGACGGCCCTCCTGTTGGGCCCGGGGCTGGGGGCGGAGGCGGAAACGGTGGCTTTGGTGACACAAATCGTGGCGGAGGCCCCGGTGCCGTTGGTCCTTGATGCTGACGCCTTGCGGCCGGAGGTGGTGGCGGCCGTCCGGCACAAGCCGTTTATCGGCACGCCGCATGCCGGGGAATATCAGCGCATCGCGCCGGCGCTGCCCGCCGCGACCCAGGGTGTGGTCGTGTTGAAGGGGCCGCTGACGCGGGTTTACAGTAGGGCCGGTCTGCGACCGGCCGAAGGTGGCCAGTCGCAGACTGGCCCTACTACCTACTGCTCCCCCTTCGGCGGCCCCGTGCTGGCACGCGGCGGCAGCGGCGATATTCTGGCTGGGTTGATCGGCGGCCTGCTGGCGCAAAAGCCCAATGACCCGCTCCTCGCGGCCTGTCGCGGGGTGGTGTGGCACGGCCGGGCGGCGGATTTACTGGCTCGCACTCAGGGTCAGGTCGCCGTAGAGACTTCCCAACTTTTAGAGCAGCTCGGGCCGGCGCTCAACCATCTGCATGACTGATATCTTGACGGAGCGACAGGCGTTCATGGTGCTGAACGACCTGCCCAACATCGGCCCGATCACCCTGAACCGCCTGCTGGCGGAATTCGGCGATGATCCGCGCGAGATTCTCACCGCGGAACGCCGCCGGCTGGAAGCAGTCCGCGGCGTCGGCCCGGAGACGAGCGCCGCCCTGCTGAACTGGCGGACGCATTTTGATCTGCCGCGCGAAGAGCTGCGCCTGACCCAGGCTGAGGCGACGTTCATCACCACGCGCGATGTGGGTTATCCGAGACTGCTCAAGGAAATCAACGACCCGCCCATCGGCCTCTACCGCAAAGGCGGTTATCTGTTCGAGCAGCCGTGCATCGCCGTCGTGGGCAGCCGGCGCACGACGCTCTACGGCCAGGCGGTCGCCAAAAAGCTGGGCGCGCAGCTGGCGCAGCTTGGCTTTTGCGTCGTGAGCGGGCTGGCGCGCGGCATCGACACCGCGGCGCATGAGGGGGCGTTATCGGTCGGCGGCAAGACGGCGGCCGTGCTCGGCTGCGGCATCGACATCGTTTATCCCCCCGAAAACCTGGATCTCTACCGGCGGATTGTGGAAACGGGCGCCGTGCTTTCGGAATTTCCCTTTGGGCGCAAAGCGGACAAGCAGTCGTTCCCCATGCGCAACCGCGTGGTCTCCGGCATCAGCGAGGGCGTGGTGGTCGTCGAGAGCGATGTGCAGGGCGGGGCGATGATCACTGCGCGCTTTGCCGGGGAACAGGGCCGGCTGATCTTCGCCGTGCCGGGCCGCATCGATCAGGCGACGAGCCACGGCTGTCATCAGCTGATCCGCGATGGCGCGACACTGCTCTCCAGCGTGGATGATATCCTGAACGAACTGAGCTACCTCGACGGCCTGCGGCCCCGGGCCATTACCACCGCGGGGGAGTCCAGCGTGCTTGAGCAACTGATGACGCAGTTGAGCGAGACGGAACGCAAGGTCGCGGCGGCTTTCCGCGGCGGGAGCCTGCTCGGCGTCGACGCATTGACGGCGGCCACCGGCTTGAGTTCGCCGGAAGTCTCGGCGGCTTTGATGGGTTTGGAGCTAAAAAAGCTCGTCTCAAAACGGGC
>JANMVS010000188.1:0-8579 GCA_031392885.1 Verrucomicrobiota bacterium | reverse complement strand
CGCGAACGAGCGCAAAGCGCACAGAGAATTTAACCTGTCTGATCTATGTGTTCCTTACGTTCTCTTGCGGCGGTAAGAAAGTTTCAAATCGGCTCGCTTCGGGGAGGTCTGTTTCCGTGGGTCCAGTGTGTTCTGTGGTTCAAATTGGGAAGGGCCCGCCGTCCCTTCCACCGTCGCTCGTTGAGCTAGCCCGGATATTTCACACTCTGCTCGCAACCGAAACCACACCCTGGCCAAATCTTTTTCCGCATTCACGGCTGCTCGGGATATCCGGGCTAGCGCAGGTAGTTGCCGGTCAGCCCGGCGACCGTGGCCCGGTCGGCCGCGCTCTGGAACTCGAGCCAGCGGGTCACGTTGTAGGTGAGCGCACTGGCCGTGGGCTGGAGCGATTCGTCATAGTGAATGTTCTGCGCATTGGACGCAGAGATGGTCTTGGCGATAAACCGGCCGCTCAGGAGGTTGGCGCTGGAATTGCCTGTGGCCTGCAGGGCGGCATTCGGCGCGTGGATACACGCGCTGACCTGGCTGTCGTTGCCGACGGTGCACGCAGTCGTGGTCGTGGTGTAGATTTTCAAGGCTCCGGCCCAACCACTGGCATTGAGGGCGGCGGCGGAAATCGTGAAGGCGTCGGTCATGTAGACATACAGCGTGCTGGTCGTCGGCAGGGTGATCTGCGTAGTCGAGGTGATGGGCATGCCGACGCTGGCGGTGCCGACAATCGTGACGTTGCTGTTGGCCGCGACACTGAAGCTGCAGATGGACGTGCTAACGCAAAAGTAATAATACCGTCCATCCGCCGCGGGCAGGTCGCCGACGCGAGGCAGCCGCGCAGGGATGGTGGAGGCGAGATCGTAGCTCTGGCTGACGCCCGCGGCTGCCGGATAAGCCGGAAACGGGAACGTCGCAGTGTAGTCCACCGTAATGGTGCCGGTGACCTTGCTCGCGCCGGGCGACGCCACCCCGGTCCCGAGGTAGAGGTTGCCCTTGATCTGCCCGGTGCCGATGGTGACCGTGCCCGCCAGCACCGCCACGGAGGTAAAGTTCCGGGCGCCGCCGGCCGGATAAACGAGCCAGGGCCCGGTGGGACTGCTGGTGGGATTCGAAATGTAGCTGTCAGCATATGTGGCGGTGTTCAGAGTCAGCCCGTTCAACGCCACCAGACCGTGCGTGGTCGTGCCAGCATTCAGGTTGATCATCAAGTGCACGGTCTTGGTGATTGGCGCGCCGCCGTCAAACGGCGTCACCACTGCCTGAGAGACGATGTAGGGCGCGGCATCGCTCGCATCGTAGCCCTTGACGTACACCTTGATGAGGCCGATCGCGCTCTGGTCGCGGTTGATCGGCGTCAGGGTGCGCATCGCGTTCGCGCCTGAGATTGTCCAGCCCGACCAGGCCGTGGCCGCGGCCGTGCCGACGGTCATCTGGTTGAAGCAGTAGAGCGCCTCCTCGAGGCCAGCCTCCGCGAGGTTGGTGGCATCGTTGGCAAAAAAGGCGCGGTGGGCGACCTTGAGCGAGGTGCGGCTGAGCGTGAGGTGGGTGCCCAGCACGAGGGCGATCCCGGTGGCAAACAGCATGGCGGTGAGCAGCATGCTGCCCCGTTCGCTGGGAAGGCGGTGAGCCATGCACGGTGAGGCGGGGGACGGACTCATCAGGAAGTGGGTTTGTTGCGCAGGATGAATCTGGCCGACACGGCCGTATCCGTGGTGTTTGGCGCCCGCGACGAAGAGCGAACCACGTTCAGGCTGACCTGGAGGCTCTTGGTGGCGAGGTCGGTGGTCGTGGCACCGCCGTCGCGATTGTACCGGGCGAACGTGACCCCGGCGGAGCCATCGGACAGCGCGGGGATCCCGCTCACGAGATATACCCGCCCGGTGGTCGCCGCGCTGCTCGCGCCGGGCACGAGGAAGAAACTCTGGGTCGCACTCGTCCAGGCATAGGTCACCTGCCGCGTGGATCCGGCCGAGGTCGGGAGGGTAAGGGTGATGTCGCTGGTGCTGTTCCAGATGATGGCGCTTGCGCTTTTCAGGTCCGTCTCCAGCTGCTGGAGGCCCCGGCGCACCTGGGAGCTCATCTCGGCGTATTGCGTGACGCGCACCCCGCTGCGCATGAGCTGGAGATTGGTGGTCAGGACGCCCGTCAGCACCAAACCGCCCAGCACCGCCGCCACCATCAGCTCCACCAGGGTGAAGCCGCGCCCTGCGCCCCGGTCGACGGGACTAGCAGCCGGTCGGACTTTGCTCCTATGCTTCGCGATCATTAGGAAAATATCCGGGCTAGGGGCCGTAAAGACACACATAGAGGCCTCCCTGGGTGTAATTGGTGGTGTAACTGCGGGTGAGGCTGCGGCCGTCGTAACCGCGCCAGGAGATCGTCAGCGTGATTTGCATCATCTGACCGGAGTGCCCTGTGACCGCGGTCAGCGTGCGCGACAGGGTGAAGCGGCCGCCGATCGCCGGATTGCGCGCGAAGCTCGGATCGATCACGGGCAGGTAGCTGGGGTTGTTGATTTGAGTCCAGTTGAGCAGGCGCTCCTTCTCCATTTCGCACTGCAGGATATTGGCGGCGATGGTCAGATTGCGCGCGGTATCGAACTGCAGAAAAGCGCTCTGCATGGCCGTGAGTGACGTGGTGAGCGCGAGGGCGAGGATGACCACCGCCATCGCCACCTCCACGATGGTGAAGGCCCGGACCGGGAACGCGGCGCCGCAAGATCGGGGCGAGCGGGAAAATACCGGGGAGCAATGCCCGCGACCCATCCTGGCTGGACTTGGGGTAGGGCGAGTCGTCTCGACGAGCCGCCGCGGGCGCGGGAACGCGCCGGCGGCAATGGGTCGTGCACATGAAAGGTTCACCGGGAAGTTAAATAATCCGGGCGAAAACCCTGGTTTATGCCGGCACGAAGTGCCAGTTTAGCAGCCTGGGGGGAAGAGACGATCGTCATTGAAGCCGGATTTTGGATTGAATACGCCACGTTGATTGCAAGTCCGACAGGCTGCTAGCCCGGATATCCCGAGCAGCCGCGACTGCGGAAAAAGATTTGGCACAGGGTGTGGTTTCGGTTGCGAGAAGAGTGTGAAATATCCGGGCTAGGGAATGCGCCGGTAGTCCTCCCCGCCGTATACGAGGGTGCCGTCGGCCGTGACTTCGATCACCCCGCCGGGCTGGTCCGTGGCCAGACAGAGTTTCGGGCCGGTCCGGCCCAGCCGATAGGTCGCGTAGACAACCCGGGGGGCGGCCACGGCGCCCAGTTCAAACAACTTCAATTCCTCCGGGCCGCTGATCACGATGCCATGCTGGCCGGGCTCGCTCCCGGTCAGGTAAACCCCGTTGAGAGCGGCCGACAGCCCGGCGAGTTCCGTGGGCTCGACCGCGACAAATCCCGCCGGAGCCACAGCAGCGGCGAAGGGCTCCACCAGATAGAAAATGGCGGCCAGCAGGAGGCCCGCCGTGACCACCAGGACCGGCAACCGCGGCCCGGCGGGGGCGGCGGGTCCCGCCCCCACCGGCACGGCTGCCGTCTCCGTCTCCGCGGGTGCGGCCTCAGCGCGGGCCAGACTGATCGCCTCGTGACGGGCGGAGCTCGCGGTCCCGTCCAATTCCCGCATGACCTGCTCCACCGTGAGAATCTGCGCCATGAGCTCGCGGTTGTTCACATCGGAAAGGATCAGTTTTTTCTGCTGGGTGCGGATCAGGTAACTCTCGCGCCTGACCTGCACCCTGATCTCGGCGTCCGTGACGGCGTTCTCGAGGGGATCGATTTCGCAAAAATTCCGCAGCAGGGTCCCGAGAGCCTCGGCCGCGAGGTCGCGTTGTTCGACGTGCGCCAGTGCGGCGACGGACCGGGCATCCGCGGTCAGGTTGATGAGGGTGACATTATACATCAGATTTCACGGCGGGGCCCCGACCAGGTAGACCGGCCAGCCATTGAAACCGAGGCGGAAGCGCCCGGTCTGGAGATTCCCATCGTCGATCCGGCGGTCGATCTCGAGCAAGTCGGCCCGGGTGATTTTCAGGGGAAAGCTCGGCGCAAAGGCGGTCAGCCCCACCGCGCCCTGCCCGGCCCAGTCGGCCGGCTGAGTCGGTCCGGGCTCCACCCAGCCGTAACTGCCGCCGTAGGGTGACGCGCGGTCCCAGTTGGTCGGGGCGAGAATTTGCTCCAGCCCACGGGGCACCGGAACATCCCGGCTCGTGGACGGGGGCCAGGCGTTCTGTTGCCGGTGGTAATCCTGCAAGGCGGCGGAAAACGTCTGCAGGTCGGCGATGAATTGTTCGCCGCGCTGCTGCTGTTGGCCCCGGCCCGCCAGGAGCAGGCCAAGCCAGAGGGTGAGTCCAATGATGCCCAGGACCAGAGCCAGCTCCAGCAGTGTGAAGCCCCGGTCGCGGGGTCCGCCGCCGAGCCCCCCCCATGCCGGCGTCCGCAAACTTTGCCGCGGGAAACTCATGGCTGGGGGTCGTCGCCTCAGTCCTCCACCGGCAGGAAGCTGATGTCGGGCAGGGTGCTGCGTTCCACTTCCTCGAGGGTCGTCCAGCCGATGAGCGCCTTCTTCAAGCCATCGTACCGCAGGGAGCGATGCCCCACCCGCTTGGCCTCCTCGAACAGCAGCGCCACGCTTTGTTTTTCGGTGATCAGCTCGCGCATCTTTTCCGAGACCTCCACGAATTCATAGATGCCCACGCGACCGCTGAAACCGGAGCCGAAACACTTCGGGCAGCCGCGGCCGCGGTAAAGGGTGACCGGCACGCCCGTGGAGCCGGTAAAGAAGGGAGCCAGTTCCTGGTCGGTCGCCTGATATTGCTCCTTGCACGAGGAGCAGATGCGCCGGACCAGCCGTTGGGACAGCACGCCCATCGTGGTCGGCGCCACGAGGTAGGGATCGACGCCGATTTCCACGAGCCGGGTGACGGCTTGCAGGGCGTTGTTGGTGTGCAAGGTCGTGAGCACCAGATGCCCGGTCAGCGCCGCCTCGGTGGCAATGAGGGCGGTCTCCAGGTCGCGGATCTCACCGATGAGGATGATATCGGGATCCTGCCGCATAATGCTGCGGAGCACCTTGCCGAAGGTCAGCCCGATCCCCGCGTTGACCTGGTGCTGTGTGATGTCGGGCAGGCGGTATTCCACCGGGTCCTCAATTGTGGCGATGTTGAGGTCGGGGCGGTTGACCTGGTTGATGCAGCCGTAAAGCGTGGTGGTTTTGCCGCTGCCCGTCGGGCCGCAGACGATGAGGATGCCGTTGGGGCGCGACACCACGCGCTTGATCGCGTCGAGCGTGGAGCGCGGGAAGCCGAGGGTATCCAGGCTCAGCATGGATTGGTCGAGCGGCGAACCGAGGACGCGCAGCACCGCCTTTTCCCCGTAGAGGCTGGGCAGCGTCGAGACGCGGAACGACGTATTGAGCGCGCCGAAGTTGAGCTCGAAGGCCCCGTCCTGGGGCAACCGGCTTTGCGAGAGGTCCAGCTGGCAGAGCACCTTGATGCGCACGACCAGGGTCACGTGGATCGCGCGGGGCAATTCCATGACCGTCTGCATGTCGCCGTCGATGCGCATGCGCACCCGGCTGTCCTCGGCCCGCGTTTCAAAATGGATGTCCGAGGCCCGGCGCCGGTAGGCGGTCAGGATGATGCTGTTGAGCAGCTCGATCACCGCCTTGGACTCAACCAGGTCGGCGACGTCGTCGGCGGTCTTGATCTCCCGCGCGCCAATCAGGGTGGGCAGCTGGTCGCAGACGCTCTGCAGGTTGGCGGCGATGTTGCCCTCGGCCCCGAGATACATGTCGATCACGGCGCTGATCTCGTCGGGATGGGCGAAGACGGGACTGATCGTCCGCCCCAGGATCTTGGCCAGCGACTCGAGCTGCCGGGTGTTGAGCGGATCGACCATTGCCACGGTCACGGTGTCGCCAAGCAAGTTGAGCACGATGGCCCCCACCCGCCGCGCGATCTCCACCGGCAGTTGCTCATAACCATCGGTCGGGATGGCCACGGTGGTGGGATTGACGTAGGCGACCCCGAGGGAGTCCGCCCACAATTGGCAGAGGCGGCCCTTGGGCAGCACGGAACGCTCCATCAAATCCTTGAGCAGCCGCATCGGCTCGGCCTGGAGCAGGTTCGCCCGCGCATCGATCAGCTGCGTCAGGGCCGGCGCGAGCCGGCGCAGCGAATCGAGAAATACTTCCACGTGGTTCATGCGGAGCCGGAGTCCGGGCGGCGCGGCCCGGTGCGGAAGCGGGCGGCGATATCCTTTTGATTCAACAGGCGGGGCGCGCCGGCGGGCGTCTGGGTATAGTCCAGGCGGGCCTCCTCGACCATCGTCGTCAGGTCATACCGCACCAGATAATCCGCCAGGGAGGGCAGCTTGGCTTTAGGTTGTTTTGGATCGCTCATAGGCTAATTGTTCAGCGGGGAAAAAGAGGCGCAGCATCGCCTGCAATTCGGTCTTCAGCAGATCGGCGCGGACGTCCTTCCGGATGAAATACGAGGCGCCCAGGGTCACGCATTCCTCGACCACCGACTCCTCCGAGATCGAGGTCAGCATGATGATGGTCGTGTTCGGTTTGAGCGCGCGGATTTGCCGCAAAGCCTGCACGCCATCCACGCGCGGCATGTTGATATCGAGCAAAACCAGGTCCGGGTCACTGGTCGAGCTAAGGGCGATGGCTTCCTCGCCATTCTTCGCTTCCACCACGTGGCAATTGATCGAGAAGCTCAGCACTTTGCCCACAAAAAGCCGAAAGTAGGCTTCATCATCCACCAGGAGAATTTTCAGGAGCTTTGAAGGGACGGGCATGCGACAAATACAAGAGGGTTCTGTTTTAAGGCTGGAATGAATACAGCGGCGGGCGGGTAGTCGCAAGCGCTATCAACCTGAATGCGATTTTCGCCCACGGAAGACACGGAACCGAACCCAAGCCCCGGAGTTTTTGACCACGGATGTCACGGATCCGATCCGGATCAAGCGCAAGGCTGTGCTACCGAACCAGGAAGCTGCCCGCGAAAGGACGCAAAGAACGCAAATATGAAAACCGGAGACAGACAACGCACCGAAGGCCTCTGAGGGCGCAGAGAATAAAGGTGGGGCGAGTAGTCCCGACGAGCCGCGCCGCGAATACCCTGCCGGCGCGCCCAGCGGTCACGCCTTGCCATAATTCCAGAACCGTTGAGCAAGGCCGGATACATCCGTGCGATTCGTGGTAAAACTTCCGTGGTCGCTGGCGTTCACCGGCCGCGCGGCCTTCAACGCGCTTAACGCAATAACCAACGGGATGGTAGCGACTGCGCCCCTCTCACGTCTAGGTGGCAATGTCGCCAGTTTCTCCCCAACTTGTTCCCGTCCGACGGTCCCACGGATTGTTTTTCCGTCCAGCACTCCTCCCCATGAACCAACTCCTCCGCTCCCTGCTCGCGCTCACGATCCTGTCCGCCCTGCTCACCCTAGGCCGGTCAGCTACCGCGCCCGCAACCCCACCCAACATCATCTTCATCCTCGCCGACGACTATGGCGTCGGCGAAGTCAGCGCCTACGGAGCCGACAACTACCGAACCCCGAACATCGACCAGCTCGCGCACGACGGCATCCGTTTCACGCACGCCTACACCCCCTCGCTCTGCGGACCGTCGCGCGCGACCATTCTCACCGGGCGCTATTTGTTTCGGACCGGTGCCACCAATCAGGACGCCACCGGACGCTTCACGCCCGCCGCCGAGACCATGATGTCGAAGATCCTCAAGACCGCCGGCTATGTCACCACGATGATCGGCAAGTGGGGCCAGCTCCCGCTCGGGCCGGCGGACTTCGGCTTCGACGACTACCTGAAGTTCCAAGGCAGCGGCATCTACTGGAACACCCAGGCCAAGGGCAAGACCTACGAATTGAACGGCCAAACCGTTCCGCTGCGGGATAAGGAATATTTGCCCGATGTGATGCACAACCACTTGGTCGACTTCATCACGAAGAATCACGACAAGCCTTTCTACGTCTACTACTCGCTGTCGCATGTGCACGCGGAAATCCTGCCGACGCCGGACAGCAAACCCGACAGCAAGGATATCTATGCCGACAACATCACCTACATGGACAATCTCGTCGGTAAGCTCATCGCTGAACTGGAACGCCAGCACCTCCGCGAGAACACGCTGATTGTATTCTTCGGTGACAACGGGACGGCCAACCCGCGGGCGGACCGCGCCACAATCGGGGGCCGGCGCCTGGACGGCGCCAAAGGCTCGATGCTCGAAGGCGGCAGCCTCGAGCCGCTGATTGTCAACTGGCCCGGTATCACCCCGGCGGGGAAGCTTTGCGCCGACCTGATCGACTCCAGCGATTTCGTGCCGACGTTTGCGGCGCTGGCGGGCGCGAAACTCCCGGAAGGCAAAGTGCTCGATGGCCATAGTTTTCTCCCGCAAGTGCGCGGGGAGAAGGGCCAGCCGCGCGACTGGGTCTATCTGCAGCTCGCCAAGGAGTGGTATACGCGGGACAGCGGCTGGAAACTGACCCAATCCGGGAAACTCTACGATATGAGCGATGCCCCATTCGCCCAGAAGCTAGTGCCCGCCGACACCAAGGATCCGGCAGCCATCGCCGC
>JANMVS010000185.1:0-3946 GCA_031392885.1 Verrucomicrobiota bacterium | reverse complement strand
ATCGCCATCACAGAATCCATCGGTGGCCTGCAATCGATCGAGCGCATCACCCTGGAACGTAATCGCCCCTGGTGGCTGAATTGGCCGGGTGCCGGGTTGGGCCTGCTGGCGGTCGTGACTGCAGTCTGGATGCTGGTGCGTTGGCGCACTCGCCGGCTTTCGCGGCAAGCGCGGCAACTGCAGCGCTTGGTGGACGAAAAGACCATGGCCCTGGGCGAAGCCCTGCAGGCCCGGGAGTTTTTCTTCTCTTCGGTCAGCCATGAAATCCGCAATCCCCTCAATGGGGTGGTCGGGCTTTGCGACATGCTCAACGAGAGCTCGGTGGGAGCCAGAGAGCGGCTGCTGGTCAAGACCCTCAAAAGCTGCTCCGATCAGCTGCGCCACATTCTCGACGATGTCCTCGATTTTTCGCGGATCGACCGGGGTGAAATGGAGTTTCATCCGGAGACTTTTGACCTGGTCTCCGCCGTGGAGGGGGCGGCGCGCGCCGTGGATCCAACCTTGGAGCGGGTGCAACTGCTGGTCGCCGATTCCGTCTGGGTGGAGGGCGACGTCGGCAAACTCCGGCAGGTGGTGACCAATCTCGTCTCGAATGCCCTCAAGTACGGCCAGCCTCCGATGGCGCAGGTCGAGGTAAATCATACGGTCGAAAACGGCTACATTGTCCTCCAGGTCAAAGTCTCGAACTCCGGTCCCGACCTTTCGGTCGGCGAACAGGCTTCCCTCTTCCAGGGCTTTCAGCGGGGCGAGTCGGCCAAGCGCCGGCGGCTCCCCGGCGAAGGCCTGGGTCTGGCCCTTTCCCAGCGCATCATGCGGGCGATGCAGGGCAACCTGACGGTGCAGTCGCGGGATGGATTAACCTCCTTTTCCCTATCGGTCACCCTGCGCCCCGGCACTCCGGCCACGGAGTCTGGCGCGGCGCAACTCCCCGCGCACTCCAGCAAGGCGCTGGCCATCGAGGATGAACACTACAACCGCCTCGTCCTCGGCCACCTGCTTGGCCAGATGGGCTACCGGGTTGATTGGGCGGTGGATGGCGCGTCGGCCTTGGCCGCGGTCAAGACGGGTAACTATGACCTCATCCTCACCGATTTCATGTTGCCGGACATGGACGGCGTGGCCCTGACCAAGGCCCTCCTCGCGGTGATCGCCGTCCCGCCGCCGCCGGTCGTGATGGTCACCGCCTACTCGACGCGGGAAAAACAGGAGGCCGCCTATGCTGCGGGCGCATCAGGCTTTGTGACCAAGCCCGTGACCCTGAAAAAACTGCAGGCGGCGCTGCTGGGGCTGGGCTTCGGGTTGCGCGGCCGGCGATCCCTCGATGTGGTGCGCGCGCCCGGCCGCTTCGATTTTGTGGTCTTTCATCGGATGAATGAGGGTCGTGTCGCGCTCGGGCAGTTCGCCGCAGCCTTTGAAGCCGACTTCCGGGCCCTGCTGGATCTGGTCAATGAACCGGACGCACTGCGGAAAGCGGCCCATGCCTTGCGCGGCCGAGCTCTCGTCATCCATGCCACCGCCCTGGCCGAGCAGTTGGGCGCGCTGGAGGCGGTCGCCGCGAACGCGGACCGCGATCAGGTCGCGCGGGTGCTTTCCGTCATTGAACCCATGGTGCAGGACTTGGCCGGCAGCGCCCGCCACCACGTCTTCTCAAGTACCGATTTTGGCAAAACCCTTCGCGAGGGCGTAACGCATTAGCTCGGGGTGACTGCGGACGCCGATCTTGCGCATGATGGTCGATTTGTAGTCGATGACGCTCGATTCCTTCAAGCCGATGATTTGGGCGACTTCGGCACTGTTGAGCCCCTGGCCCAGAAAACTCAACACCTCCTGTTCCCGGGCCGTCAGCAGCTTGTGGTGGGCCGCCGGATCCGCGTTGATGCGGCTGCGGAACTGCTGGAAGGTTTTGGAGTAATAGACGCCGCCGTGCAGCACGGCCGTAATCGCGGCCTGCAACACCTCGAACGGGTCTTCCTTGTGCACGAGCCCCACCGCATCGGTCTGCAAGGCGCGGTAGACCAGCACATCCTCCTTCACCGAGGTCAAGATCAGGACCGGGGGCCGGTCCAAGGTGGCGGCCATCCAGTCCAGGGCGTTGCCGTCCGGCAGTTCCAAGTCCAGCAACAGCAGATCGACCTTGGGCAAATCGGCCAGGTCCGCAAGGCAGCGGCCCTCCCAGATGCAACCGGGGATTTTGTCCCGCAACAACTGACGGACAATCGTCTGGTCCTCGACGATGGCGTATTTCATGGTGGGCTGGATTCTGGGAAAACATTATCATGACCTTTCCGTGAAACTGCAAGGGTCGGCGTGCAACGTCGTTGGCGTCGGGCGAAGCTTTGCCGCGCGCGGTCGGTGACCATGTAATCCGGGGAGGCCAAAAGCCTTTCTGCCGGTCGGGCGCAAGGCCCGACCCGTCACCGCCAACCGTCGGGCGTAAAGCCCGACCCACCACCCTCATCCCCCGCCAAAAAGGTTGCCGGACTTGGGCCGCAGTCTAGCTTCACCGCCCGATGAAGATTTCCGTCAAAGTCGATTACGCCTGCCGGGTCATGGCCGAACTGGCCCGCCTGCATGGCTCGGGCACGCTCGCCCAGATCGAACACCTCGCCCGGACGGAGGCGGTGCCGGCCAATTTCCTCGCGCAGATCCTCGGCAAGCTGCGCACGCACGGGCTCATCACCAGCCGCCGCGGCAACCAGGGTGGCTACCTCCTCGCCCGCGCGCCGGAGGAAATCTCACTCTACGACATTTTGATGGCCGTCGAGGGCGAGTGCCTGCACCTCAGCGGCAATTTCTCCGGCCGCAGCGGCCGCCGCCTCAAGCAGGTGTGGACCGAGATCAGTGCGGACCTGGTGAAAAACACCAAGCGCTACACGCTCAACCAGCTCGCGACCAAGAATCCGACGGAGATGTATTATATCTGATCGGTTTGGAGGATCCGTCTTCCGGCCGGACCCGCGGGTCGCGTCTCGAGCGCCAAACTGGACGGTCGGGAGACCGTCCCTCCACCAATTGCTTCGGCGGGATCAGCGTCCTCGCTCGGCAATTGAATCTTTACCAATGAGGAATTTCAGCACCGCACCGATCCGCGCGGCCCAGGCGTGCTCCGTGTGCTCGGCCCCGATGACTTCCTGATAATGCAAATCCTTGCCCGGCTTCCAGCCGCGCTTGACCAGACCGTCGCGCATCGCCCGCACCGATTCCCAGCCGGGCTCGGCCGTGCCCATGTCGAGCCACAGGCGCACGGCGGGTTTTTTGCGCAGCCGGGAAAAATCATTGATGACCACGCGGTCGTCCCACCACAGCGAGGGCGACAGCGCCGCGACGTGGCCGAACACGCGCGGCTGCCACAGCGCGAAATAGAGCGAGACCAGCCCGCCCATCGAGGAACCGACGACGGCAGTGTGGCGCGAGCCTTTCAGCGTGGAGTACTTGGCATCGATGAACGGCTTGAGCTCCCAGGCGACAAACTTCACGTACCGTTTCGCGTCCCCCGTGCTCCGGCACTTCTCGCCGTCCCAGCCGGAAAACTCGGCCGGGGTCGGGGCATATTCGCTCATCCGGTCAAACCCCCGGTTGTAGATGCCCACCATGATGGGCGCGGTGATTTCGCCGGCCGCGATGAGTTCGGCGGCGCGGGCGCCGGCCTGCCAGGCGTTGCCCAGGAAGGCCGTCAGCGGATCAAAAATATTCTGCCCGTCCTGAAAATAAACCACCGGGTGCCGGCGCCGGGTCGTCCCGTAGCCGGGCGGCAGCCAGACGACGACATCGCGGCTCGTGCGCAGAGAGGGCGAACGGAAGCGACGGTGCAGGAGGAGGCGGGCGGATGTGGCGGCAGGGCTGGGCATGGGTCGGCGCCGGCGGTGCTAAAGACGGAGGCGGGTGAAGCCAAGTGGTTTCGGCGCCGGACCCGTTCCACAACATGTGGGCGGGGTGCCCTCACCCC
>JANMVS010000161.1:0-2753 GCA_031392885.1 Verrucomicrobiota bacterium | reverse complement strand
GGCTGACCGAAGCGACCGGCGACCGAACTGCCGCACTGGCCAAGCGCCGGCGGGCATCGGAGGATGAAAAGGAGGATGATCGCCGCCAACCCGAGCGACCGCGAGGCGTGTCCGAGCCGATCGAGCATGGTTGGATGGCGTTGCAGACCGAGAATCGAAGTGATGGATGGCATGGCGACCCTTTCGTGCGGACAAGACGCGCTGGACTCCCTCGGCAGAGGGGGTCGGGACACTTCTACAGGCGCAGCGGAGTGGCGCGAGCGGCCACGAAATATGCCGATCCCGCGTATCCTCGATGCGATGGAAGAACCGGGAAACACCCCCCGAACCCCCACCGCCCCCCTTTTTCCATCGGCCTTTTAGCAGCCCACGAACCACGCGGCGAGGAAATCGAAAATGTCCTGCACCGTGATGCCGTTGGTTCCGTTGAAGTCGGCGCTGGGGCTCGCGGCGAACCAGGCGGCGAGGAAGTCGAAGATGTCTTGCACGGTGATCGCGCCGTTGCCGTTGAAGTCGGCGCGGCAGGTTGGGGTGGCCCAGTAGCCGCCGGAAAGGGAGAACGCGCCGCCGGAGAGGGCGGGAAGGGCGTCGATTCGTCCATCGAGGCCCTGGGCTCACAGAAAACCTTCGCCGCGTGTGTCAAGGTCACGCGCCCGGGCGGCACCATCTCCAACGTCGGCTATCACGGCGACGGCGACACGGTCCCCATCCCGCGCCTGGAGTGGGGCGTGGGCATGGGCGACAAGACCATCCGCACGGCACTGTGCCCCGGCGGCTCTGAGCGCATGGGCCGGCTCATGCGCCTCATCGCCGCGGGCCGGGTCGATCCGCTGCCCTTGACCACGCACCGGTTCCTATTCAAAGACATCGAGAGGGCATTCAAGATGATGCAGACCAAAGAAGATGGGATGATCAAACCCCTGATCTCGTTTGCCCAGTGACCCAGGTCGGCGTTTCGGAGAGCACGAGGTCTAGTGGATCGTCAGCGTTGAGTCTGAGGGTATAGCCGTTTGAGTTTGATGCGGGCGTCGGCGGTGGTGAACTGCCAGTTGACCTTCTGGCGGGAACGGTTGCGGGCTTTCTGCCACGCCTTCAGGCGGGCGTTGAGGGCCGCGCGGTCGGGGAGGCGGCCCCCGATGCTCTGCTTCTCCAGGGCCGCCAGTTCCACCTCGGCGACGTTGAGCCAACTGCCGTGCTTGGGCGTGTGCACGATCTCCAGCTTCTCGGCCAGCCGCCGCGCTTCGGCCGGCTTGAACGCCTCGTACAGACTCGCCGCGCCATGGGTGTTGAGGTTGTCCATCACCAGCGTGATCTTCGTGGCACGCGGGTAGTCAACATCCACCAGCCGCTTGACCTGCCGGGCCCAGTCCACACGCGTCCGGCGCTCGGTGGCTTCGACACGCCGCCAGCCACGCAACGGTTCGACGAACAGGAACACGTTGGCGGTGCCGTTGCGCTCGTATTCGTAGTCGATCCGCTCGGCTCGCCCCTTGGCGCACGGCACGGGCGAACGGGTTTCCTTCACCAGTTGCTTGGGCTTCTCGTCCATGCACACCACCGGCCGCTCCGGGTCGCGCGGCCGCTTGTAGACCTCCAGCACGTTCTCCATGGCGCACACGAACTCGGCGTTGCACTTCGGCGGGATGCACCACATCGCCCTCAGGTGCGGCTTGATCTCGTTTTAGAAAGAACCTGCCGCACCGTCTCGTGCGAGGTCGATTCCACGATCTTCAGCTCGACGGCCCGATCCGCCAGCAGCCGCAGCGACCAACGCTCGCGGCCATCCGGGGCCTTGCTGCACGCCAGCGCGATCAGCCGGGCTTCCTGCTCGCCGTCGAACTTCGGCGCCACGCTGGGCCGGTCCTGCTTCTTCCGTTCCAGGCACGCGTCCAGGCCCTGTTCGACCAGGCGTCGCCGCAACTGCTCGATCGTTCCCACCGACACGCTCAGGGCCTTGGCCGCCCGCTCGTCGGTCAGCCCGGCGCCTCCCCGCGATTCGTCCACCGCCAGCAGGATGTTGGCGTGCCGGACCTTGTACGCGGCCGCCTTGCCCACGCTCACCATCGCCCGCAGCCGCTCCCGCTCGGGAGCACTCAGCCGCACCACATGCTTCTTCCTCACGTCCTTGGCCTTCTTCTTCATGGTTCCTCCTTGATCCGGCCATCCGGCCGGCACAGGAGATGATCGGGCCCTTGCAGCCACCGCCCCCAAGAATCAACGATGACAATCCACTAGTCTGTTCGGGAGCAAGCGAATAGTCAGCCGCGATAAAGCGAAGCGGGTGAGCATTGATCCATCGCAGACGGTGGCGGCGTCAAGCTTCGGCGAAGCCCTCTCGAATGGCGAAACGCATGAGTTCTGCCCGCGACTCGATGCCGAGCTTCTTCATCATGTGCTCTTGATGGCCGTCGATGGTCTTGGCGCTACGGGAAAGCGCTTTCGCGATCTGCACCCGCGAGAAGCCCTTGCCGACATGCCGGAGGACCTCGATTTCTCGGTGCGACAATGCGCTCAGTGGCGTAGCGGGGCCGGAGTTCGCGCCCTTGCGGGCACGGTTCCGCTCGGCGGCGGGGCCGGCCTTGGCGGGGCGGCATCGCTGGCTCATCTTCGGTCCCATGACGAAGGTTCCGGCCGTGCTGCGGGCGACTTCCATGACGCCCGCGACGATATCCGCCAGTTCGTCGCCCTTGGCGAAGTAGCCCCAGGCCCCGCACTTGTACGCGGAGGAAAGGTACCCGTCGCGGATGTGGGCG
>JANMVS010000121.1:0-3365 GCA_031392885.1 Verrucomicrobiota bacterium | reverse complement strand
CCGTCGGGTTGCGATCGCGCGCCGGCGAAGAGCTGGTTCGTCAGCTGGCTGCCGACTAGCGAAGCGAAGATCGAGAGTTTCCTGGTCGAATATTTCACGCCGGATTCGACCTGACGGATGTGGTTGGTCGGACCGGGGTCGGGATTGCGGTTGCGGGCCTGCGTGAGGAGATCCTCGGTGTTCGACATGCGGTAGGCGTTCACGATGCGGCCGTAGGCGCTGAAGCGATCGGAGAACTTGTAGTTCGCGGCGCCCGTCCAGACGGTCGCGGCGACATTGTAGTCCATCGTGTAGAACTCCCCGCTGCCGTAGGTGGCGTTGCGCAGCGCGGGATTGTTCTGGCCGGCGGCATTGAGATTGTAGGTCGAGCGCAGCACGGCCGTGGAGATGCTTTCCTTTTTCGTTTCGTGGCGGAGGCCGCCGTCGAAGGTCCAGTTGCCCCAAGTCTGCTCGGCGTTGAGATAGGGCGCGACGTCCTTGTGGGTGGTGCGGTTGTTGCGATACCCGCCAGCGGTGCTGGCCTGACGCATGCCTTGATAGGTGCCGGCACCGAGCGAGGCGCCGCTCGTCGCGTCGAGATATTCGATATCGAGCCGGCGCGGGAGGTTGTGAACTTCCGTCACCATCGTGTAGGCCCAGCCCAGCGCGCGGGCTTTCATCCACGAGGTGAAAAGCCCCGCGGACAGCGCGCCGCCGCTCTTCGTGGCCTTCATCAACCGGAGGTCGTTCTGGAAATTCTGGATCGTCGCCTGACTGGTCGCCATGTTCTGGAGGACGCCGAGGCCGTTGCCGTTGAGCGTGGCGGGGGCGGAGACCACCTCGCCCGTCCCGGGATAGGAAATACGGTAAAGGTAGTTGCCGCCGGAACGGGCCGCGGCGAACTGGGTGCCAGCGCCGGCGCCGATGCTGTTGGCCAGCGTCTGGAGCGGTGTGGCGACGGAGGAGAGAAAGAGGAAGGCGGAATTCCAATGCACGTTGGCGTAGCGGTTCATGTTTCTCAGCTTCAGGCCGTCGCCGAGTTTGAGTTCAAGATCGCTGCCAATGTAGTCCATGCGAGCGTGGCCGCCGTCGGCGAGATCGGGATTGCGCGAGCCGTCGGGTGTGCTGGCGAGCGAGACGCCGCGACGCAGATCGGCCGAATAATTGTGACCGTGGCGGATATCGATGCCGCCGGGGATGGTTTGCGGATCGCTGGCATTCTTGAGCGGAATCGGCACGTAGAACGCGTTGCGCTCGTCCTGCCACTTTGCGCTGATCTTGAGCGAACCGCGGTCGTCTGCGAACGTGCGTTTGATATTCCCGGCGAAACTGCCGCCGTCGTTGGCGACGAAACCCTGGTCGCGCTGGCCGTCGTCCCGGCGGAAATCGCCCGAGACGGCGTAGCTCGTGGCTGCGTTGATCGGCCCGGTCGTCCATATCGAGACCTTGCGCTGATTATCGTCGCTGGTCTGTAACGTGATCTCGCCTTGGCGGACCGCCGTGCCCTCGCGGTTGATGAAGTTGATGATGGCGCCGGGCGCGTTGTTCATGAATACGCCGGCCGTGCCGCCGCGCACCGACTCCACGCGGGCGACGAGGCCGGTGAGACGGGTGAGTGCGTCGGGCAAGACGCCGCGGGTGGCGGTCTCGGAGAGGACGCCGAGGCCGTCTTCCTGCAAGCCGGCGAACGTGTAGCCGCCCGCCGACGGAATGCCGCGCGTGTAAACATTGGCGCGGGTCTCGCCGCCGGCCGACTCCACGTAGACGCCGGGCACGAGCTTCATCAGATCGGGGCCGCCGCGCGGCACGGAAATTTTGATCGACTCCGCATCGATCGTCGTGATCGCCGCCGCCGAATCCATCTGGCGCTTCGGGAGCACCGTGCCGGAGATGACAAACTTGTCGAGGTAGACGAGTTCGTCGACCTTGCCGGCTTTGTCGGCTTTGTCGGCTTCGGTGGGCGCCGGCGCCGTCTGGGCAAACGCCGGAATCGAAAGGGCGACAGTCAAGGCGGCGAACAGCACGGCAAAAACATGCCGGGGCGAACTCAAGCCGGAAGCCCGGGAGAGCTTCGGCGCGGTGGTGGGTAGGGAGGGGTTCATGGGAATCGGTTTGGCTGAGTGGACGGATCGGTTTGGGGCGGGCGGAGGAAAGAGTTCAGGCACCGGCCTGATTTCCTTCATCCCATCGGGGGTTTAGTGGGGAGAGGAGAAACGCACGGGGTGTAAGCTCCAGCGTCTCGCTCAGCCCACACACTATCACAATCCGCACCGGCCCGCGACGCCCGCAATGAACCTCGGTTCAAAATCCGGCCTGTTTTGCGAGGCTCCGTTCATTTTTTCGCAAAAGAACGGCCCGATGAATTGTCCCGTATTGCGTAAAAACTCCTCTGAGAATCCCCGTCTATTCGGCGACAGGCCCGCCGGCGGTCTCGCGGTCGAAAATCTTCGCCTCGCCACGTCGGCAAATCTCACGGCACCGGAAAACGCCTTCCCTCTTTCGTGAATTTCGTGTGTTTCGTGGAGCACTCAACCCACCGCTTGCGCCCAGTCCGATTTCTCCCATGGCCAAAACCATTTTCCAACGCATCATCGACCGCGAAATCCCCGCCAAGATCGAGCACGAGGACGACCTCTGCATCGTCCTCCACGACCTCCATCCGCAGGCCCCGGTTCACCTGCTGATCATCCCGAAAAAACTCATCCCGCGCCTCGGCGAAGCCACTCCCGCCGACCAAGCCCTGCTCGGCCACCTCCTCCACACCGCCGGCGTTTTGGCCAGGAAGCTGAATCTCGAAAACGGCTTCCGCCTCGTCGTGAACCACGGCCCTGACGGCGGTGAATCGGTTCCCCACCTTCACGTTCATCTGCTCGCGAAACGCCCTCTCGCCTGGCCGCCGGGCTGAGCCCGATGCGGAACATTCGGCGTCTTCCCCGCATCCCATCACGACCGAATGTTCTCCCTTCCGCGTTTCCCTTGGCGCCACGCCTTCCTCGCGTGCTACGCGACCGCGCTGCTCCACGCCCATTCCCGCCGGCTACAAACGCACGCTCTCCCTCGCCCTCGATTTCACCCACCGCGACCAATGCATCGGCGGCGAACGCCTGCTCCAGCTCGACGACTCCCGCTCCGATCCGATCCGCGTGCGCAGCCAGCTCTACCGCCACATCGCGCGCGCTTACCTCCCCACGCCTTCCCCCAATTTCGTCCGCGGCGTCATCAACGGCGAGACCTGGGGCATCTACGTCAACACCCAGCCCCTCGACGAAACGTTCACCCGCGAGCATTTCAACTCGCCCTCCGGCGCCCGCTGGCTCGCCACCTCCGCGCCCATCTCGCCTACCTCGGCGACGACCCCGCGCCCTACCGCCTCCTCACGCCCGACG